>NZ_JAPZQM010000491.1:0-7598 GCF_027530565.1 Microcystis sp. LE19-10.1B
TTTACCAGTTTTGAGGTGGCCAATTACCTAATTTTCAGGGAAAAAGTGCCTAAATTTCCCCCCGATCACTCCCAGATCCAGTACTTTTTGATTGACAAAAGGTCTAAAAGTCTTACCCAACAAGGTTTTTAGATTTATTCAACCAGCCCTAGATAATTTATGAGAACGAACAAAGGAAATTCTAAATCCTCCCGCCCGTTGCGAGTGCCGAGAGGTCGCAGGGACGACCGCCGCCACACCCCCAAGGTAAACCGGACAGGTCTCTATCAACGCGCGATCCGGCAGTCCTTCCTCAAACTCGACCCGCGCATCGCCGTGCGTAACCCGGTCCTGTTCGTGGTCTGGTTAGGAACGATCGTCACGGCCCTGGTCACGATCGACCCGCATCTATTCGGCACGATCGCCGGGGATAGGGGACAACAACGGCTACTTAACGGCATCATCACCCTCATCCTCTTCTTCACGGTGCTGTTCGCCAACTTCGCCGAGGCGATCGCCGAGGGACGGGGAAAAGCCCAGGCCGATGCCCTGCGCTCCACCCGCAGCGACACGATGGCCCAGAAAATCCTTGCCGACGGCTCGATCGAGTCGGTCAGTTCCACGGCCTTGGGTCGGGGCGATCGGGTAAAACTGGTGGCCGGGGACGTGATTCCCGCCGACGGGGAAGTGATCGAGGGAATCGGTTCGGTGGATGAATCGGCGATCACCGGAGAATCGGCCCCCGTCCTCAAACAACCCGGAACCGACATCGCCAGTTCCGTCACCGGCGGCACCAGGCTTCTCTCGGACGAGTTGACAGTGCGGATCACTCAAGATCCCGGCCAGGGTTTTATCGATCGCATGATCTCCCTCGTGGAAGGGGCCGAGCGCACGAAAACCCCCAACGAGATCGCCCTGACGGTACTTCTGGCCGTGTTAACCCAAGTCTTTCTAATTGTCGTCGCCACGATTCCGCCGATCGGGAACTATATCGCCGGTTTCCTGGAAACGAGCCTCGGGCCGGCGGTTGCGGATACCTTTCGGGCCGGTTCCAGTATCGCCATCTTGATCTCGCTCCTCGTCGCCCTCATTCCCACGACGATCGGCGGTTTATTGAGCGCGATCGGCATCGCCGGGATGGATCGTGTGGCTCAGTTTAACGTCATCGCCACCTCCGGGCGCGCGGTGGAAGCCTGCGGCGACGTGAATACCCTCCTTCTCGACAAAACGGGAACGATCACCCTCGGAAACCGACTGGCTGACGAATTTATCCCCGTGAACGGTCATAACCTCGAGGAATTAGCCCGCATCTGTCTAGCGGCCAGCCTTTTCGACGAAACCCCGGAAGGACGCTCGATCATTGCCTTAGCCCGGAATTTGGGCGCGAACCTCGATATCGATGGCCAACCCGGCGAGGGAATCGAATTCTCCGCTCGTACCCGCATGAGCGGCACCGATAGGGCCGGCGAGGAATACCGTAAGGGAGCCGTAGACGCGATTAAAGGTTTCGTCCGTTCCCGCGGTGGTTCCGTTCCCGAAACCCTCGATGAGGCACAGGAAAGGGTTTCCCGTTTGGGGGGGACTCCCCTCGCCGTCTGTCGGGGTAACGATATCTACGGGGTGATCTATCTCAAGGACATCGTGAAGCCGGGATTAAAAGAGCGTTTCGACCAATTACGGCGCATGGGTGTGAGAACGATCATGCTCACCGGCGACAACCAGATCACGGCGGCGGTGATCGCGGCGGAGGCGGGGGTGGATGATTTTATCGCCGAGGCCACCCCAGAAGATAAGATCGAGGTGATCCGTCGCGAGCAAGCCAAGGGCAAGTTAGTTGCCATGACGGGAGACGGAACCAACGACGCACCCGCACTGGCCCAGGCTAATGTCGGTGTGGCGATGAACTCCGGAACCCAAGCGGCGAAGGAGGCTGCCAATATGGTGGATCTCGATTCCGACCCGACCAAGCTGATCGATTTAGTGACCATCGGCAAACAGTTACTCATTACCCGCGGCGCCCTGACCACGTTTTCGGTAGCCAACGATATCGCCAAGTATTTCGCCATTATCCCGACAATTTTCGCTGCCGCTGGGATCGGTGCTTTAAATATCATGGGTTTGAAAAGCACTCAATCGGCGATCGTCTCGGCCCTGATCTACAATGCCCTGATTATCCCCGTTTTGATTCCCTTGGCACTTAAAGGCGTTCAATTTCGCCCGCTCACTGCTGACCAACTATTGCGGCGCAATATCCTCATCTACGGCGTGGGAGGCATGATTGCCCCGTTTATTGCTATTAAGATTATTGATGAGATAATTTCAGCGATCGGGTTGAGGTAATGGGAAAATCGGCAATATTTAAGCCTAGTTTATTCGGATTGAAGCACTCGAATCGGGATTTTAGCCAAAAAGAAACATGGGGTAAAAATCAATTTAACTCCTCATTTCCAGCTTCTTTGTGCGCTTACTTGGATGGGAAAGGACTGAAAAATGTCTATCTGAAACTCGATGAAAATTTAAAAGTTCAACCGGCGGAGTTAAGTACACAAGAGTTATACGGTCTAGCTCCCGATTCCGATAATTTATTTTATGCTTTCGAGAGTCAATTTAGAGGAGGGAGCAAAATGATCACAATCGATTTATTCGCTGGTTGTGGTGGTTTATCTTTAGGTTTCCAGAAAGCGGGGTTTACTATTGTGGCCGCATTTGATAATTGGATACCTGCTATAGATGTCTATAGAAATAACTTTAGTCATCCGATATTTAATGTCGATTTATCTAGAGAATCTAGCCAAGAAATATTTGCTCAATATAATCCTGAGATTATTGTCGGCAGCCCTCCTTGTCAAGACTTTTCCAGTGCTGGGAAGAGAGACGAGGGTTTAGGACGAGCGAATCTAACGCTCACATTCGCCGAAATTGTAACTGGAGTAAGTCCCCAATGGTTTGTTATGGAAAATGTGGATAGAATTGAGAAAAGTAAAATACTCACTCAAGCAAAACAAATTTTTAAAAGCCATGGTTATGGTTTAACTGAAAAAGTTATTAATTCTTGTTACTGCGGAGTTCCTCAAACTAGAAAAAGATATTTTCGGCTCTTCGGTTTGTGTTATGCAATGGACGGGGGTTATAAGGGATGGAACCCTTATAGAGAAAGGCATTTAGCGATTTTTGTCAATTGTTTTTTATCTAGAGCTAACTAATCAATTAAGTCTCTTGCCAGATAAGGATTTAGTCGATTTATGCCCCCCTATCGAACCATAACAAGTAACGAAGAGCCATATTTTCTGATCGGTAAAATGAAGGAAGAAGATGATTTTTTAATCGATGAGATCAATGAAAATCTATCAAGTCAACCTCTGACTGTATTTGACTATATGGGCAAAGAATTAGATATAGAATACTATTATAGACATCCTAGAAGCTATCAAAGAAGGGCGATATTCAGTATTTATGAACCTAGCCCTACTATTCGAGGAGTAAATCGACCAGTTCCCAAAACCTATCGACAACATCCCGGGGATGCTTGTCATCTTAAGGAAAAAGGCTCTTCGGTTTGTGTTATGCAATGGACGGGGGTTATAAGGGATGGAACCCTTACATAGAAAGGCATTTAGCGATTTTTGTCAATTGTTTTTGATCTAGAGCGAGCTAATCAGTTAAATCTTTTGCCAGATAAGGATTTAGTCGATTTATGCCCCCCTATCGAACCATAACAAGTAACGAAGAGCCCTTTATTTTTACAGGAACAAAATCTAATCTAGAACAAATGATTGGCAATGCTGTTCCTATTAATTTGGCTAGATATGTAGGCCAATGTATTCTTAACTATGAATTGAAAAAGGAGAACAAGACAACCTATCGACAACTACAGCTAAGTAAGTGGTTATAATTAAATTGAAAATAGATTTTGTCTTTGATCCCCCCTTAATCCCCCCTTGATAAGGGGGGTGTCGATCCCCCCTTAATCCCCCCTTGATAAGGGGGGTGTCGATCCCCCCTTAATCCCCCCTTGATAAGGGGGGTGTCTGATAATTTTTGACAACTACAGCTATTTTCTTGATTTACTGGCAAAAACAAATCTCCAAAAAACTCTAATTCTTATGAAAGCAGCCCCTAGAAAATACCGATTTTTTGGGTACATTTTCTTAAATTTCTATCTAACAATTCTTTTCTCCTCCATCGTTCAAGCTTCTACGGGAAGCACTATCGATAGGGGGCAAGCCTCCGCATTAACCCTTTTAGGATTAGTCGCCTTTGCTTTATTTATCTACCTATTCCTTGTCATTTTTATACCCGAGAGGTTTTAAGAGATTTCTGGCACAATTAATTTTTGAGAGTTCAAAAATGGGAAAAAGCAGAAAATCTCTAAATAGACTCTTTCATTGATTGTTGTTTATTCTTAATTCTCCTGACTCCTGACTACTGGCTCCTGACTCCTAACTCCACCAACAAACTTTTTCAGTAAACCCTAATTATGAGTTTTGCACGCGAGGCTGGTAGAGCCATCCGTTCTACCCTAGTTCTCTGGGTGATCACTGCGCTGATCTATCCTTTCTCGATGATCGCCATCGGTCAAATTCTTTTTCCCTGGCAAGCGAACGGGAGTTTGATCACCAATAATCAAGGTCAAGTGGTGGGTTCGGCTCTAATTGGGCAACCTTTCACCAGCGATCGCTATTTCAATAGTCGTCCAAGTACCACCGCCTACAGTACGGCCGATCCGAAAAACGATCCTAACAAAGTCCTGCAAACCGGAATTTCGGGGGCGAGTAACCTAGCTCCCAGTAACCCCCTGTTGATCGATCGAATTAAAGGAAAACCCGATCCCGACCCGCAAAAAGCACTGGAGGGGGAGATTCCCCGATTAGAGAAAGCGACAATTAAACCCACCGCAGATCTAGTATATACCTCCGGATCGAGTCTCGATCCCCACATCACCCCGGAGGCCGCCAGAGCGCAGATCGAGCGGGTGGCGCTCTCACGCGGATTACCGACGAATCAAGTGGAGATCCTCGTTACCAAAAACACCGATGATCGCTTTCTCGGCATCTTCGGCGAACCGGGGGTTAACCTGCTGAAACTGAATTTGGCTCTAGATGCGATCGCAAATTCCCGATAGGGTTTCTGATGCTAAATCCTGTTTAAAAGGTATAGGAAAGTGGGAAGAGAGAGTTTGCCTTTAAAAACCCCAAGTTAGTAGATTTACAAAAATGGGATGCAGCCGCTAAAAAACTAACTGGGAGAGTATTGTTTAGCTGATCTTACCTTGGGATTCACATTGAAAACCTTCATCTTGCCAAGCTTCCAAATCAACGGAATTTAAGGGAATGACTTGCCAACAGGGGGGATGGATTAATTGTCCCACAAAAGCCCAAATTATACTTCTAGTCAGATCTAACACAGTTTTTAGCTTTGATTCGTGATTACCGGGGATACCAATTTCTCGGACTGCATCGATTTCTACTGCTATACCGTGGGATTGCAAGTGAATTTCTGCTAACCATTTAGCGCGGGGTAAATGAGTAGGAGAGGTGACAACTTTTACTTTATGTACTCCCCATTGTTTTAAAATTGGCACGGCAAAGAAAAAATTGCCGAAGGTAGAATCAGCACACTTTTCTAACCAGACGTTAGCTTTTGGCGCTTTTGCCCGTTCAAATAGTAATAAAATACAGGGATCTTCCGAGCCTTGGGAAATTAAAATTGGTATATCGGGGTATTGCTGGGCTAGATTGGCTACATAAATTTCCCGACGAATGCTGCCCCCCAAAACTAAGATGGCCTCAACGGGTTTTTGTTGATTAATTGACCAGCAGATGGCTAAATTAGTCGCTAAATTAAAGATAATAAACCCAAAAACTGCGACCAGAGTTAGTTTTAACCATCTTTGCCAATGCCGGTGTTTACGCGCAACATTTTTCGGTTTTTTCGCCATTGACTTAGAGACGATGTAGGGTAGCTCAAAAAATAGATTTACTTCAGTATTGCACAGCCTGAAACCCTCATGAAATCTTGGGTTATTCTCAATTAGTGCGAAGATTTTATCAATAAGTCCAATTGATCGGGGTAAGCTAAGCTAAACGGCGCTTAACCTGCATGATCCAATAGCTATAACCCTTTTGGAGTCTATATCGGTGATCCGAAGTAAAAGCCGTTTAGCTTAAAACGCATCTAAGATGCGTTTTAGCAAGGCAGGAGGCAGGATTAATAAGCGGTTGAGAGTTTTTTGAATTATCAAGATATGTAACTGAAGTGCCTCTAAGCTTACCCCTTAGTAATTGATCAGGGAAAAAAGTGAGAGACTTAACCCAGATTACACTGATAGACAAAATTAACAAATCAACTTTGCTTTAACTCATACTACCCAGTCCTCTATGCTAAGATGATCCAAAAAACGCAAGTTTTTAAGTTGATGGGCAAAAAAAGTTTAATTTTACTCAATAACCAGGGCGTTATTTCTAAGACAGCTCGAAAAAATCAAATTTTGAGTGACGGAGAGCCTTGTTAGTTATTTAAAATTATTCCCTCTTCACCACTGTATATCTAGGAGATTTCCTCGACCAACACTTTGTTAACAAAATCCCCTATTCGAGGTGTCCTGTAACAATTGTGCTTTGATAATTTTTTCTGTGGGGTTGAGTTTCACTAATTGTGAACCTGTCCCGTCTTTACCCGTAACCATCACAGTTTCTACCTCTAAGGGTAGTTTTCGATTCTGATTGGTACTTAATAACACTATACTCCCCGGCCGCGCCGCTACCATGGCCGCTAAACTATCCTGTTTATTGACGAATTGTAAAGCGGGTGAACCAAGATCGCCTAATTGTGATAAGCGTAAATTCTCGATCGCCAGTCTTTTCGCGTAACCCAATCCCGAAATCAGCAGCAGATTTTCCCGATGAGGGAGAGAAACACAGCCGGCTAGATGTTCCCCGTAGCGCAATCGCAAAATTGCTAAACCCTGGGCAGATTTACCCATAATTGGCAATAATTCCTCGCGCACGGGATAACGCAACACCCGACCGCTACTGGTGGCGATCGCTAAGTCCAGGCCCTCGTGAGTAAAAATAGCAGCATATAGGCGATCGTCTTCTTTCAATTTCATCAGGGACAAACCCCGACTACCAACCCCCTCTAATTCATCGATGGGAAGCCGCTTTATTCGCCCCTGTTGACTCAGTAAAAGCAATTCTTGATTTTTTTGAGGTTCTGTCAAGAAAAATTGATTTAACACCGCTTCTGACTCTTTTTGGGCGGTTTTGGTCAGCAGACTGGAGATTAACACTGGTTGATTCGCTTGCGGGGGAACTTCCCGGGTAGCAATCGGGTAAGCTTTAGCATTATCGAGGATAACTAGGAAATTTTCCTGTTTTTCGATCGCCTGTTGATAGATAATTAAACCCCGGTCCGGCACTCGCTCTTCTGGTGTCGTCCAACTAATTTTATCTTCGGCATCAAGCAATAAAATCGCATTTTCTGGGGGTTCTTGGGGCGTAAATAGGCTTAAAATCGGTTCATTCTCACTCTCAGACTTTTTCTTAACTTTATTCTCCTGTTTTTTAACTTCTGACTTGAAAGAGGGTGTAGGGTGTGGGGTGTGGGGTGTGGGGTGTGGG
>NZ_JAPZQM010000526.1:0-13747 GCF_027530565.1 Microcystis sp. LE19-10.1B
TCATCAAAAATTAAGTCTGTGGGGGGTGGGGGGGGTTCCCAGAAGTCCTCGAAATCTTCTTCTATCAGTGCCGGAGAGGTGGCAGTTTCGTCGCTTTTGGCAATCGTCATTTTTTCGGCCTCTCTAGGTGGGAGTATCCATGTTTTTGCTGATTATTGATCCTATGTTACATCAGAATTTAGGAGTCAGTCCCGATGAAAAATTTTTCACCCCCACAGATGAAAGAGGTTTCCTTCCCTACACCCCACACCCCACACCCTCTTTCAAGTCAGGAGATAGATAGGAGTTGAGAAAATTATCTTCGCTTAACAATGATCAAAACTTTTCTTCTGGGTGCGTTACATTGGGCTAACACACCCGAATAATATTCTTAAGCTAACTAAAAAACTTGGCTTTATCTTTAACTAATTTTGTCCCGATTCCGGCGGCAATGACTTCGGAGAGAATGCTAATTAAACGATAGATAGCAACGGTGATAAGTACGTTAGCGGCGGGAAAGTTTTCTGTGTCTAAAAGTGCGATTGCTGTGGCTTCAAAAACTCCTAATCCCCCCGGCGCTCCGGGGACAACTAAACCCAATAACCAAGCAAAACTAAAGGTTCCTAAGAGGGGTAAAATCTGAGCGGGGGTAATCATTTTTAACACCATCCAAGCTAAAATAAAACCCGCACCGCGCCACAATAAAAATCCAGTTTCACCCAAGAGAGGGACGAGAGGATATTTAGTTAGATAAACAGGTTCTTGAGCAATCTTTTTCTTTTGGCTGAGGATTTTCAGAGGATAATTTAAAAATTTGGGATGAATGCCGATTAAAATTAATCCTAAAACTAATATCTGTATCCCTAGACTTGAGCTAGATTTCATCCAACCTAAACCACTACCAATAACTGCTATGGCTAAGGCTGCACACACCAGCAATAAAAGTTCTAATAAAACGCTTAAACTAGCGGTTCCCCAATCACTTCCTGCTTTATTAATTGCCACAATGCGAGCATAAAAGTGGCCGATATTACCGGGTAGATATTTTCCTAAATTGGTAATCATATAGATGCCAATTCCTGTGGAGGTTTTAATCGGTTGTTGATAGCTTTTGAGTATCCATGTCCACACCCATCCTGCCCAAATTTGAGCGATAACGGTGGTTACAAGTGCCAAGAAAAGAAATAACCAACCATGATTTTCAATTCTAACTGAGGTGACGTTATCCCAGTTATTTTTAAGGTTACTGAGAACAAAAAATAAGGTTCCCCCAATAATCAGCCAACGTAGAAACTTTTTCAGCATTTCATTTTTTCCTTTATTCATTTTCTGGGGGGAACCAATCGAGATCAAGAAGATTTTCTAAACTGTAGGGACATTCCCCAGGAAAACTAACTTGATTATCGGTTTTTTCTCTAACATAATTTAAAGCTTTCTGGTAAATACGAGGTAATTCTTGAGTGAGATAATTGCGGAGATTAGTAGTTAAATAAGTGTCGATCTGGTTTTTGAAATTGACGATTTCTGAACGCCAATGACTACGATTATATTCTCTTTCACTTGTCCAAAATTGTAATAATAAACAATCTCTAATAATTTGCTCTAATAAACTGGCAACACGAAACTTTTTTTCGTTTCCCAAGTCTTCTAATTCCTCGATTAAGTTTTCTAAGTCTAAAGCGTCAAATCTCTTCGCTTTTAAGAGTTCGATAGTTTCTTCCAACCAGAGGGAATCATCAATCTCGTAGAGAGTTTTTAAGTCGGGAATAACAGTCATTTTTTATCTCCTTTATTCGTATGGTGGTAGCCAATTGGGATCGAGAAGTTCTTCTAAACTGTAGGGACAAGTATTAGGGAAAGTAACTTGATTTTTTGTCTTTTTTCTCACATAACGGATTGCCTTCTGATAAATATTATCAAATTCTTGTTCTAAATATTTCCGTAAACTTGCCGTTAGGTAGGTATTTAATTGATCTTGAAAATTTACCAGTTCTGATTCCCAATGACTTTGATTATATTCTCTTTCCCTTGTCCAAAATTGCAGTAACAAAGCATGACGAATAATTTGCTGTAAAAAACTGGCAACACGAAACTTTTTTTCGTTTCCCAAATCTTCTAACTCCTCGATTAAATTATCTAAATCTAAAGCGTCAAATCTCTTCGCTTTTAAGAGTTCGATGGTTTCTTCCAACCAGAGGGAATCATCAATTTCGTAGAGAGTTTTTAAGTCGGGAATAACAGTCATTATCATCTCCTTTATTCGTAAGGTGGTAGCCAATTAGGATCGAGAAGTTCTTCTAAACTGTAGGGACAAGTATTAGGGAAAGTAACTTGATTTTTTGTCTTTTTCCGCACCAAGAAAACTGCATCTTCATAAATATTAGTTAATTCATTTTGTAAATAATTACGGAGATTGGTGGTTAAGCGTCTTTTTAGCTGAATTTGAAAGTTGACTATTTCTAACTCCCAGTGATCCTGATTATATGCTCTTTCCTCTGTCCAAAACTGTAGGAGTAAACAATGTCTAATAATTTGCTGTAAAAAACTAGCAACACGAAACTTTTTTTCGTTTCCCAAGTCTTCTAATTCCTCGATTAAATTATCTAAATCTAAAGCGTCAAATCTCTTCGCTTTTAAGAGTTCGATAGTTTCTTCCAACCAGAGGGAATCATCAATCTCGTAGAGAGTTTTTAAGTCGGGAATAACAGTCATTATCATCTCCTTTATTCGTAAGGTGGTAGCCAATTAGGATCGAGAAGTTCTTCTAAACTGTAGGGACAAGTATCGGGAAAGTTGACTTTATTATCGGTTTTTTGACGAACATATCGCACGGACTCAAAGTAAATTTGCTCAAATTCCTGTTCTAGATATTTACGAAGATTTGTGGTTAAATAACGTTTTAGTTTATCTTTAAAACTAACTATCTCTGCTTGCCAATGAGCTTGATTATATTTTCTTTCACTTGTCCAAAATTGTAATAATAAACAATGTCTAATAATTTGCTGTAAAAAACTAGCAACACGAAACTTTTTCTCGTTTCCCAAGTCTTCTAACTCCTCGAGCAAGTTTTCTAAATCTAAAGCGTCAAATTTTTTCGCCTTGAGCAGTTCAATGGTTTCTTCTAACCAGAGAGAATCATCAATTTCGTAGAGAGTTTTTAAGTCGGGAATAACAGTCATTTTTTATCTCCTTTATTTGTAAGGTGGTAGCCAATTAGGAGCGAGCAGTTCTTCTAAACTGTAGGGACAAGTATCGGGAAAGTTGACTTTATTATCGGTTTTTTGACGAAGATAGCGAAGGGCTTTTTCATAAATAGTTGCCAAATTATGTTCTAGATAATTTCTTAAATTAGTCGTCAAATAAGTATTAAGTTCATCTTTAAAATTGATAATTTCTGAACGCCAATGAGCCTGATTATATTCTCTTTCACTTGTCCAAAATTGTAATAATAAACAATCTCTAATAATTTGCTGTAAAAAACTAGCAACACGAAACTTTTTCTCGTTTCCCAAGTCTTCTAACTCCTCGAGCAAGTTTTCTAAGTCTAGCGCTTCAAAATTTTTAGCCTTGAGCAGTTCGATAGTTTCTTCTAACCAGAGAGAATCATCAATTTCGTAGAGAGTTTTTAAGTCTAGAATAACAGTCATTTTTTATCTCCCCTAGAATTGGCAATAGTGACCAGTTAAACCGATCACTAAAGCTTTTTTCCTGTTTATATACTAGATAATTTTAGCGGAGCGCAGACCGAAAAAGAGACCGAGGGCAATTCCGGTAAAAACGATCAGATAACCCGCCAAAGCAGCAACAGCTAACACAGACATGGTGAAAATCTCCCAAGTAATTTAATCTTTTTTAGCATTGTACCGTTATTCTTGCCCTTCCCCTTCCTCGTCTTCTATATCTTCCCCAAAGCGCTGCTGGGGGGGGATTGCGGCGACAATTGCCTCGATTACCTTGCCGACTGGAACAATTTCTAAGCCCACATCTTCGGGATAAACTTGACCTCTAGGGACAATCGCCCGTTTAAAGCCCAATTTAGCCGCTTCTTTTAATCTTAGTTCCATTTGCGACACTAAGCGGACTTGTCCGCCTAATCCCACTTCCCCGATTAAGACTGTGCGCGGATCCACGACTCGATCGCGAAAACTGGCGACAACAGCGATCGCAACTCCCAGATCCGCCGCCGGTTCTTCCACTCCCAACCCTCCTGCGGAGGCAACATAGGCATCTAATTTCGATAAAGGAATGCCGACGCGCTTTTCTAAAACGGCGAGAATTTGCTGTAATCGGTTGTATTCTATGCCCGTGGTCGATCTTCGCGGGGAAGCGTAGCTGGTGGGGCTAACTAATGCCTGTAACTCCACCACAATCGGGCGTGTACCTTCACAGGCTACCACCGTCGCCGTACCGGGGGAAAATTCGTCGCGATTGCCTAAAAACAATTCTGAGGGGTTTTCCACTTCCACCAAACCGTGATCCACCATCTCGAAAATACCGATCTCATGGGTTGCCCCAAAACGGTTTTTCACGGATCTTAAGAGACGATGGGAAGCATAGCGATCGCCTTCAAAATATAACACCGTATCGACCAAATGTTCCAAAACTCGCGGACCGGCGATCGCCCCTTCTTTAGTAACATGACCGACAATCAATAAAGTAATATTCTCCCGTTTTGCCACCTGCATCAAGGCGGAGGTACATTCGCGAACTTGGGCGACAGATCCCGGTGCGGAAGTTAAGGCCCCAAAATAAAGAGTTTGAATACTGTCAATTACCGCCACCTGTGGGCGTAGAGATTCTAATTCTCGCAAAATTTCCTCTAAATCGGTTTCTGGCAGAACATAGAGATGATTATCGAGTTCTGAGGTTGATTCAGAGGCTTTTTTCTCCTTGCCATTGCCGTTATTTTCCGACTCCACGGCAACCACTCCCACCCCCAAACGGGCAGCCCGCAGTTTAATCTGTTGTCCCGATTCTTCGGCGGAAACGTAGAGGATGCGCGGTAATCTTTGGGCGAGTTGGTTGGTAACTTGCAGTAAAAGCGTTGATTTGCCGATGCCCGGATCGCCGCCGATTAGTACAAGAGAACCGGGGACAATGCCACCACCGAGAACGCGATCGAATTCCCCGTAACCGGAGGGAAAACGTTCCTGTTCATACTGGGTAATTTCCGAGAAGCGCACCGAGATGCGCGGTTGGGGGTTGCGTTGCCCTTTGCCGTTATTTGGGCGACTATTTTGCCATCCTGGGCGATTTACCGCCGGATTATTGCCACCAGCCATCACTTGTTCTTCTAGCGTCCCGTAGGTGTCACAACTGGGGCATTTTCCCAACCATTGGGGAGATTCCGCCCCACAAGCACTACAGATATATATTGTTCGCGATTTCGCCATGTTTTTTAAGAAAAGTTGAAGAAAAGCGGTTTGGGGATCAATTCTCTTGTCAAATTTAATTAAGTATGATAGGGGGGAAGGAAGACCATAAAGTTATTGATAATTGCCATAAAAGAAATAAAATAGGAAATTTAGGCTTAATGATAACGGCAAAAGGATATTCTATAAACAGGAACGCTCGTTATTTAACTTTAAAATTCATCACACTATTTAACTAAGGAGTGTTAATTCAGTTGGAGAACCAGAAGGAAAAAATTCTCGTTGTTGATGATGAAGCCAGCATCCGTCGTATCTTAGAGACTCGTTTGTCGATGATTGGTTATGAAGTCGTCACCGCCGCCGACGGCGAGGAAGCTTTAGAAACCTTCCGCACCGCCGAACCCGATTTAGTGGTTTTGGATGTGATGATGCCGAAATTAGACGGTTACGGTGTCTGTCAGGAACTCCGCAAAGAATCGGATATTCCTATCATTATGTTAACGGCTTTGGGGGATGTGGCCGATCGAATTACCGGATTAGAATTGGGTGCCGATGACTATGTAGTTAAACCTTTTTCTCCCAAAGAACTCGAGGCGCGGATTCGTTCGGTGTTGCGTCGGGTAGAGAAAAATGGCGCCCCGGGGATTCCCAGTTCCGGTGTGATTCATATCGGTTCCATTAAAATCGATACCAATAAACGCCAAGTTTATAAGGGGGATGAACGCATCCGTCTGACCGGTATGGAATTTAGTTTACTAGAATTATTGGTCAGTCGCTCGGGAGAAGCTTTTTCGCGCTCGGAAATCCTTCAGGAAGTTTGGGGTTATACCCCCGAACGTCATGTGGATACGCGGGTGGTAGATGTGCATATTTCGCGTTTACGAGCCAAATTAGAGGATGATCCCAGCAATCCTGAGTTAATTCTCACCGCTAGAGGTACAGGCTATCTTTTTCAACGTATTCTAGAACCAGACGAGGAATAGTTCTCAGCTATGGCACAAGCTGATCCCAATCGTATTTTAAGACTGTTACCCCTGTTCGCCGGCATCGTCGGGGGTACGGTATTAATGTTTAATCGTTTTGCCACTGCCGATTTAACCCCATCGCAAGCGCGTTCCGATGTGATGGGAGTGATTTTGAGTGGGGTTTTAATTTTGGTGGGTTTAATCTGGCAAAGAGTTCAACCCCGCTTACCGGATGCTGTGGAATTAATCGGGCGCGAAGGCCTGGAATTTGCCCCAGATTTGCCAGAACAGGTTAAAATTGAGCTTGCTTGGGCTTCCCATTTACTTTTAACCAACACCGTGACAAAATCTCTGATCGTTTATTATCGGGGAGAAGTTTTATTACGTCGCGGTATCTTAAGCCAGAATTCTGAAGTTAAAGTTAGTAATATTATTAAAAGAGTTTTAGAAACCGGTAAAGCCGTTTATTTAGTTAATTTAAATTTATATCCCGCTAAAATCGAGTTTGACTATTTGCCAGAAAACAGCCAAGGCTTAATCTGTCAACCCATCGGTAAGGAAGGGGTGTTAATTTTGGCCGCCAATGCGCCGCGCAGTTATACTAAACAAGATGAAATTTGGATCGAGGGAATTGCTGATAAATTAGCCGACACTTTCAGTCAGTTTTAGACGATTTCAGTAAGATTTAAGAATTTGGTTAAGATGAGAGTAAACAGTTAGCGATCGACCTGTAGCTACAGCAGTTATCTCAATGGTGAGATAGCTATACTTTGCCGGCGGCGATCGAAGCTTTTAAAAATCGTTAACTGATGCCAAGCTGAATATTTTCTGGAATTTTATTCCTCTCCGGAGACTTCCAATGACTCTGCCAGTGAATTATCTTCAATTTCTATCTCATCAATTGTATCATCAGTTAAGCCCAACTCTTTCTTGGCGAACACACGCCTTGCACGACGATCAAGAATTTTGATAATATTGGTTCTATCTTGTTTAATTGCATCAATGTCTTCTTTTTGTATCAACACCATATAGTATCTCGATACTTCCATCATTCGATAAGCATACTGAAAAGCGTCTCTAGTAAATTCACCAGTAGTCACAATCATAACTACGTCAGACCCTGTTACGAAGGTCATACCAACTTCTTTGGCTAATACTTCTACATCTACTCGCTTTGTATTTTTACACTGAATTTGCCAACGATGATAAACAAAGCGGTCTGATGCTGCCAGAACATCTACTTCACCCTGTCCAGTTTCATAGTCTCTTTTCCGCCATTTTGTGAATCTAAGACTGGTTAGACGAATCATCCAAATCGCCAGCAGTTCAAGAGCTTTACCTTTAATATGTTTGTCGGGATTATCTAGGTCATTAACAACATCTTCAAAACTTCGATTTAGCTCGGTTTGGGAGATTTCTGTAATATCGGATATAGATTGTAATAATCTAGATAACAGTTCCATCTGTGATTTCTCGGTAAGCTTGACAAGATTAGGTTTCGCTCCTCGTCCACCAGTCGTTTTCTCAGTTGCAATTAAGCCGACTTTTACTAAAGGTTGAATAATATCCTGAACAAAAGATTTCGAGGGGAATCGTATTTTATAAACACTGGTGGCGTATCTGGTAATTTTATTCCACTCGGTTAGCTCAGTAATCGCCATCTGAAGCATAGCCAGTAAAAAATATTTTTGTTCGGAACTAAGAGTATAAAGCTCGTCAATATAGTCTTGATCGAGTTCCAATAGATCATAGACTCGATCCCAGTTAATCTCATAACTTTTCTCCAGGACTTTAGCTTCTTGTAACCATTGTCTCATGGTACTAACATAAGTACAATTGGTCGAGAGTGAATACCCCATTTCTTGAAGTTCGTAAGCGATGATTTCTAGCTGGGGTTTATCTCCCCTGCTATTAATTGCTTCTATCGCTTTTATTAGGGACATTCCAGTTAGGTTAACAAGAATATGGCGAGCAAAAATTGAGAAAACTGTCTCAGTATCTTGTTGATTGTCTAATATTTCATTAGCGATATCCGTGAGTCGATACTGCCAATCATCACCATCAATTGATTCAACCAACTTATAAGCACGAAGGGAAAGAAATGTATTCATGGCAAGTTTGCCACGATTCTCTCCTTTCTGTAGATCGTTTTGGCTGGAATGGCCAGCATAATAACGTTTAGCAATCTCATCCTGAAGCACCCGACGATCAGGAAGACAATCAGAACAAAGTTGTACTAATTCAGATACTTGAAATTGCTTAGGAGAAAACTGGTCGCCGTAGGTAAATCTGATGATTTTTTTGTCTGTCATACTATCATCGCTGGCAGGAAACAAATCTAACTGAACAAAAGGTTTCTGAGTATCCATGGTCAAGCTTTTGTCAAGACAATCATTAGCCAGTTCTAAGGCTCGTGCTTTAAGAGTTTTTCTATCCTTTATAGGAGCTACGACTAAAGGAGCATCTTGTTCAAATCGAAACTGCGACGCTATCATATAATCTTCATTTAATTCAAACGCTAACCAACGACGCTCAAGGGTTTCAGCTACTCGTCCTGTCATGTTTGAACCAGCAAAAGGATCGAGAACTAAATCACCAGGCTCAGTACAGAGACTAATAACAAATTCGGGTAAAGCTTGCGGAAATCTAGCAGGATGGGGTTTCACCCCTTCTTCCTTACATCTTCTTTGATAGTAATCATTAGATGCCGTGTTAGAAGCAGATATAACATTTACTGGCTGCCCTAAATCATTCTCTAAAATCCAGTTGAACTCTCCCAGGACTGGACTACCTATAGACGCGCCTCTTTCCTGAATAGAATCAGTAATAATATTTGGGGGAATAGCTCCTCCTCGGTCATTCTGAAATTTAGTAGAAATATCATGTCCTGACGGGCGCAGTTTTGCCTCATAGCCATTTTTAATCAGGTTTTTCATTGCCTCGCTATAAGGGCGTAAAACTCTCTTGTTATTTGCTTTCGGGTGCGGCTCCTTCGATAACCACCAAACGGTATTGACAGCATCCTTGACTCGTTCCCTCCTGACTGTCACCCATTCTGCCGGGGTAGGAAGTTTGGCTGGATTATACCAAAAAAGTTCTTGGGCGAGAAAAAAACCTAGTCCACCTGCTAATCTCGGTTTACAAAGTTCTATAACTAACTCGAAATGATACAGAGAACGCACGGGAAAACCTTTAAGCCAACTACCACCAATATCTATAACTAGGGAGCCTTTGGGCTTGAGAATACGATAAAATTCACCAGCAAATATTTTAAACCATTCAACGTAATCATCAGCGTCCACATTGCCATACTCTTTTTTTCTTACTAAGGCAAAAGGTGGGGAAGTACAAATCAAATCGACACTCTCATCCGGCAACTCCCCCATCAGTGTCAGGCTATTACCCAAATAAGCGGAACCAAGCCGAGTCTCATAATAGGGATTTCGGCTGATTTTGATTAAACCATCGTACTCAGTAACAATTGGCACTACTTTATTTTCTAGCTATTTTTCCTAACTTCTAACCCTGGTTATCGGTCAGGGGTCGATGTTTCTCGATCAAATCGATCGCTTGGGTGACACTTTCCGGGAAAATTACCACTAAACCACCCTCAGAAACCGTACTTAAAGCCTTCTCTAAAGCTTCCGTTTCATCGAGAATAACTTCCGGACGCAAACTGGCATTTTCTTGGCTAATTCCCCGGAGAATTAAATCGGCCACTTCCCCCCGGCGGCGACCGCGGGTATCGTTATCTTCCTTAACAATAATTCGATCGAACATAAGCGCCGATAATTTCCCTAATAAAATTAAATCATCATCACGTCGATCGCCAGGTCCCCCGACCACGCCGACTTTTTCCCCGGACCAATTGCCGACAAAACCGCCGACGGCTTCGTATCCGGCGGGATTATGGGCATAATCGATTAAAGCGTGATGGTGTCCCAAGTCAAACAGGTTCATCCTGCCGGGGGTCTGGGCCACGGAAGGTTTAAAGGTCCGCACCCCTTGGCGAATTAACTCGATATCGATACCCTGCACAAAAGTGGCTAAACAGGCGGCCAAGGCGTTAGCAATCATAAAAGGAGCCATTCCCTGCATAGTCACGGGAATATTGACCGCTTCCTCGATTCTCAGCGTCCATTCTCCCTCTAGAATCGACAGATAGCCATTCTCATAGATGGCGGCCATGCCACCCCGACGGATATGGTCGTGAATAATCGGGTTATCGGGACTCATGGAAAAATAAGCGACTCTTCCCTTGACTTTTTCGGCCATACTAGCGGTCAAGGGGTCATCGGCATTTAAAACCGCGTAACCCTCGGCGCTAACCACCTCGGCCACAACGCTTTTTACCTTCGCCATTTGTTCGATGGTGTCGATATCACCGATACCCAAATGGTCGGCGGCCACATTTAAGACCACCCCCACATCGCACTGATTAAAGGCTAAACCCGATCGCAGGATACCACCCCGGGCCGTTTCTAACACGGCAATCTCCACCGTGGGATCCTTCAAAATCATACTGGCACTGTAAGGACCGGTGTTATCGCCCTTTTCTACCAGATAATCATCGATATATACGCCGTCCGTCGTGGTAAATCCGACTACTTTCCCTGTTTGTCGGCAAATATGAGAAATTAAGCGGCTAGTGGTGGTTTTGCCGTTAGTTCCCGTAATCGCCAGAATTGGCACGCGACTGGGAGTCCCGGGGGGGAATAACATATCGATAACTGGGGCGGCGATATTGCGAGGTAAACCGCGACTAGGGGCGACGTGCATCCGAAAACCGGGGGCGGCGTTGACTTCTACGATCACCCCGTCCACTTCTTTCAGGGGTTTGCGGATATCATCTGTCACCACATCGATCCCGGCAATGTCCAAACCGATTAATTTTGCCACTCTTTGGGCGATCCAGACGTTTTCGGGGTGAATTTCGTCGGTACGATCCACGGCGATGCCGCCGGTGCTTAAATTAGCGGTGGCCCGCAGATAGGCGATCGCTCCTTGGGGTAAAATGCTGGTTAATTCATAGCCCTGTTTCTCTAGCACATTAAGGGCGGTTTTGTCAATAGTTATTTTAGTTAAAACGTTGGCATGACCGTCACCCCGGTTGGGATCTTGATTAGTAATTTCGATTAATTCTTCTACAGTTGAGCGCCCATCACCGACGACGTGAGCGGGAATCCGTTCGGCCACGGCGGCGACTTTGCCGTTTATGACTAAAATTCGGTGATCACTGCCTTTATAATACCTTTCTACGATCACGCTGCGGGTTTTCGAGGCGGCACTGGCTAGATCATAGGCTTCCTCTGCTTCCTGTTGATTTTTGATGTCGATGCTGATACCCCGGCCGTGGTTGCCATCGAGGGGTTTAATCACGATGGGAAACCCTCCCACTTCCTCGATTGCCGCTGACAACTCATCCAAGTATTGAATCACCGTACCCCGGGGGACTGGAATCCCACCATCCTTGAGGATAGTTTTTGTGCCTTCCTTGTCACAGGCCAACTCAACGGCTAAAATCCCCGAAAAACTGCTTAAAGTGGCTTGAATGCGCTTTTGGTGAACGCCATAGCCCAACTGCACCATGGCACGAGCGCTCAGGAGTAACCAGGGAATATTTCTAGCTTGTGCTTCTTTGACGATGGTTTCGGTACTCGGACCAAGGGCAGCATTATTGCATAAATCGCGTAAATCGGCTAAATCCTGGGCCAATTCTTCCTGAGGATAGGTTCCCGTATCGACAATTGATTGACACAAACGCACGGCAGCCCGACCCGCATAACGTCCCGCTTGCTCGTCAACGTACTCAAACACCACGTTATAGACTCCGGGGGTGGAGGTGGCTCTAGTGCGACCAAACCCGACGGGAGTTCCCGCCAGTTCCTGCAATTCTAGGGCGATATGTTCGATAATGTGGCCCATATAAGTACCAGTGCGGACTCGTTCAAAGAAACCGCCGCGATAACCGGGGGAGCAGTAATGTTCGACTAAACTGGGCAGAACGTCGATTAATCCCTCGTAAAAGCCGGGGATTTCATTCGATGGCTTCTCTGCGAGATCTTCGAGATCCAGACGCATAACAATGAGCTTGTCGCGACGAATACTCCAGTAGTTGGGACCGCGCAGGGTTTGGGTTCTGAGAATTTTCATTGAAAAACTGGGTCTGAAACCCCGCCCTTTAGCGATAGCGGAGGGCGGCTTTATATGAGTTAGTGAGAAACAATTAAACCGTTAGAACGACGAATTAACTGAATCTTGCTAACAGTTATCTGTCCCAATCGTTGACCATTGGCATCGCTTACAGATAGCTGTTTTTCGGTATCTCCACTAACATAACCAATTCCTTTAGGAGAAGAAACTAAATCTCCTTTACGGAACCCATGTCTTGTGGTAGAGCCACCATATTTACGTCGTTTCCCACCTTTAGAAAAAACCATCAGGTGAAGTTGACGACGACTAATAGGAGGACGTTTGATGACAGCAAAGGAAGCGTTTGTTACTTTAACAGAACCCTTCCAATCATATCCATGTCCATTAGTATTGTGAAATGGCAAATAATCTAAAAACTGAAAACAGGCAAGAGCAATTCCATCGTTAGCATGACTTTCTGGTGATTGTTCTGCTTTATTTTTGGACTTTTCTAGTCGCAAATGTTTTCTAAGATTAGAGGTTTGCCAACCAAAGCGAGTATGGACTGTTGCCAATCGAGACAGTTGCTCAATAGCCCATTTTTGTCCGACCATAACCGACGAAAAACCTTTTCCAGACTTAGCTCCTTTTCTACCGGAAGTTAAATCAACATCGGCTTTGATGTACTCAAAGTAAATATCGGTAATTGGATAGATTTTGGTTAGTTCGGAAACGACTCGAAGTTCAAGTTGACGATTAGCTCTAATTGAGGGAGCTAATTTTCCTTGTCTTCTATTTGAGAATCGTTTTTGTCGATGCGCTCTTAGATGAAAAGGAAGTTGGCGGTTAATCCGTCTTTTTCTACGTCCTCTTCGCATTAACCGTCTATTGTCCAGGCGCTCTCTTACTCGTTTAAAAGGAAGTTCTAAGTGAGCCTTCCAAAGAGTAAAAAGAGAGGATTGAACGCCAATTCCAGAGAATAATTTACCCTGGTCAATACCAATAGCAATCGGTTGGGTTTTGTTATCGGAAGGTTCATCGGTTAGCTGGACATAGAAAATATCTAAGTCGTTGAATTTACCGATAGCTTTTCCTTCCTTAATCCACCGTCTAGCCCGACTGGGTTTAGTGGGCATCAACGGTTTTCCCTCTTTTGATATAACAGGAACTCTTGCCATGGAGATAATCCTTAAGAGTGAAGTTAAAGTCCCTTACCGCAACACAATCAAGATGTCTTGTCTAACAACGCTTTACCAATAAAGCTGAGAGGGAATCCGAACTAGGGAAGTATTCGGAGGT
>NZ_JAPZQM010000722.1:0-4971 GCF_027530565.1 Microcystis sp. LE19-10.1B
GAGTGATCAGGGGGAAATTCAGGGACTTTTTCCCTGAAAATTAGGTAATTGACCCCCTCAAAATCGGTAAAACCCCACACCCCACACCCCACACCCTACACCCTGCCCCTAGGAAAAACTTTTTCAGCAAACCCTAATTAAGCGACGATGAAAGAACCGTTAATTGAATTGAGAGGAGTATCGAAAAGATTCGGGGATAATGTTATTCTCGAAGGTTTAGATTTAACCATTTATCGAGGGGAGGCCCTGGTAATTATCGGGCCGTCGGGAACGGGAAAATCAACGGTTTTACGGTTAATTGCGGGATTAACGGGGATAAATGCTGGAGAAATTCGTATTAAAGGTCAATTGCGTCAGGGATTGCTAGAAGATGGTCGAGAAGCGATGCGAACTTCCTTAGTTTTTCAACAAACGGCCCTGTTTGATTCTCTCACCGTCGGGGAAAATGTCGGTTTTTATCTTTATGAACAAACTAATTTAAAAAAAGCCAGAATTAGGGAATTAGTGGAAAAAAGCTTGGAAATGGTCGGTTTACAGGGAATTAGTAACCTTTATCCTTCGGAACTATCGGGGGGAATGCGTAAACGGGTGGCTTTTGCCCGCGCTATTATCACTAATCCCGATAATCCCGCCGATAATCCTGAATTACTGCTGTATGATGAACCTACCGCCGGATTAGACCCGATAGCTTCCACAATTATCGAGGATCTAGTGCGGACTCTCCATGAAAAATCGGGGTCTGCGAACACTTATGTGATGGTTTCTCACCAACAAAGCACCATCCGACGCACCGCCGATCGAGTAGTATTTCTCTATCAGGGAAAAGTGCAATGGCAGGGATTAGTGGCAGATATCGATCGTACCGATCATCCCATGATCCGGCAATTTTTTAGCGCCAGCATTGAAGGCCCGATTAGGACAATCGTTTAAGCTAGATTAAGCTAAATTAAGAACTATCGAGAATGAGAGAAAAATCATGCAGAGTTCGCGAGCTTTACGGGAAGGAAGACTAGGTTTGTTTGCTCTAGGCGGATTATTAGTCTTTGGGGCGCTCGCTATCTGGGTTCGGGGGGGGGGATTTGGTCAGAAAACCTATCAATTAATCTTCGAGTTTGCCGACGTGGAAGGGTTACAAGTCGGGGCGCCGGTGCGTTTTCGCGGGGTGAGAGTGGGAAGAATTACGAGTTTTATCCCGGGGAGTAATCAAGTGGAAGTTATTGCCGAGATTGCTTCTGCTACCTTAGTTATGCCTAGGAAGGTAACTGTTACTACCAATCTTTCCGGATTAATTGGGGAGGCAGCCATCGATATCACTCCCTTAGTTTCTTTAAGTGCTGAGTCCAAAAATCTCGACCCTCTGAGTCCCGACTGTGATCAACAGCTAATTCTCTGTAATAATACTCGTTTACAGGGGACAACAGGAACACAATTAATGTCTAGTGTTGGTCGTTTAGTGGATACTTTTACCAGTCCTGAATTTGTGGGTAATCTCAATGATGTCACCAAAAATACCGCTATAGCAGCTCAAAAAATCGCCCGTTTATCCGATGATACCTCCCAGACTATCCGTAATGCCCAAAGAGAAATCTCTCGTCTATCTTTGGAATTAGCTACCACCAGTCGCTCGGTGACTAATACAGCTAATAATGCCTCCCGTTTTGTCAATACTTTAGATAATACCGTTCAGGAAAATCGCAGTCAAATCAGCAGAACTTTTCAACAATCTTCCCAATTAGTCGCTAATCTCAATGCTGTTCTCAGCGAAAATCGGGGACAAATTGTTAATACTCTCGATAATATTAATCAAGCTAGTTTAGGTATTGGTAGTCTCGCTAATAATCTCAATAATACCGCCATGAGGTTGAATGCAGGTTTAGATGAAATTGATACTAAACAAGTCATGCAAAATATCGAGACTATTTTGAATAATGCGGTGGAAACATCGAATAATTTACGAGAAATTACTAAAACTATTAACGATCCTGCTACAATTGTCGTACTGCAAAAAACTCTCGAATCCGCTAGGGTGACTTTTGAAAATACTCAAAAAATCACCTCCGATATCGATGAGTTAATCGGTGATCCCCAATTTCGCGAGAATTTAAGACGTTTAATTGATGGCTTAAGTAATTTGCTTTCTTCTGGCGAACAATTAGAATATAATTTGCGTATCGCTCAAACTTTAGATACCATGACTCAAGAGTTAGCCAAACAAAAAGTTTTGACCATCTCTCGACCTTTAAATCCTCAGCAAATGCAACTCTATCCCCAATTTATCGTTCAACAACCTCCCACCAGTGAAAAATGACAAAACAGCACAATTCAAGCGATAGATTATGAATTATGAATTGTGAATTATGAATTATGAATTAGGGAGAATAAATAAAAATAATCTCCTGTCTCCTGTCTCCTGTCTCCTGTCTCCTGTCTCCTGTCTCCTGTCTCCTATCTCCTATCTCCTATCTCCTGTCTCCTGTCTCCTGTCTCCTATCTCCTATCTCCTGTCTCCTGTCTCCTGTCTCCTGACGGCTAAAATAACTGATAACTGATAATAATATGTCGAAATCAATTTGTATTACTCTTGGAACTCGTCCCGAAGCGATTAAATTAGCTCCCGTTATTCGTGCTTTTCAAGAATCGGAACAGTTTCAAACCCATGTAATTCTGACGGGACAGCATAAAGAAATGGTAGCGCAGGTGATGGAATTATTTGCTTTAAAAGCAGATGAAAATCTGGATATTATGCAAACCCGTCAAACCTTAACTGATATTACTTGCCGCAGTTTACGCGGTTTAGAAACAGTTTTTGAGCGCATAAAACCAGATTTAATTATTGTGCAAGGTGATACTACTACTGCTTTTGCTGCTGCTTTAGCGGCTTTTTATCAACAAATTCCCATCGCCCATGTGGAAGCCGGATTAAGAACGAATGATATCTATAATCCCTATCCCGAAGAAGCTAATCGTCGCCTAATTTCTCAACTGACTACCCTACATTTTGCTCCCACAACTTTAGCCGTAGAAAATTTACAAAAATCTGGGGTGACAGGAAATATTCACCACACCGGCAATACGGTTATTGATGCTTTATTAACCGTAGCCAAAACCGCGCCAGAATGTCAAATTGCGGGCCTAAATTGGTCAGATTATCGGGTTTTATTAGCCACGGTTCACCGCCGGGAAAATTGGGGCGAACCCTTACAGGATATTATCAAAGGATTCACTTTGTTATTAGAAAAATATGCCGATACAGCCCTATTATTACCCCTGCATCGCAATCCCACCGTCCGAGAACCAATTCAGTCCGCTTTGGGCAATCATCCCAGGGTATTTTTAACTGAACCTCTCGATTATGCCGAGTTAGTGGGGGCGATTCAACGCTGTTATTTATTATTAACTGATTCTGGGGGCATTCAAGAAGAAGCCCCTAGTTTAGGAAAACCAGTTTTAGTATTGCGAGAAACCACAGAAAGACCGGAAGCAGTGCAAGCGGGAACAGCGAAATTAATTGGGACTAATCCGGAGCAAATTTTAGCAGAAGCGGGAGAATTATTAGGGGATAAAATCGCCTATGATCGTATGGCTAATGCAATTAATCCTTTTGGAGATGGACAAGCATCCCAAAGAATCCTCCAAATCGTCCAAGATTTTTTGGCTTAATCTATGACTACTTGGTTGGGTATCGACCCCGGATTAGCGATTGTCGGTTGGGCTATTCTCCGGGATAATAGTGAGTTAATGCCGATTTTAGTCGATTACGGCACGATCGAAACTTCTAAAAATCTTTCTACTGCCCAGCGTTTGATCGAAATTGAACGGGATTTAAAGGAGTTAATCGCAGAATATAAACCGGGGGAAATTGCCGTGGAAATGCCCTTTTTTAACCGGCAAATCAAGGCAGCTGGTGGAGTCCTGCAAGCATTGGGAATTATCAATCTGGTTAGCTGTCGCGATGGAGGAATTGAACCGATTTTCCTCCATCAAGCTAGTTGGAAATGTCATCTCGGCCATGGTAGGGCCACTAAAGCGGAGGTGGCCGAACAAATTAAGTATTTATTCGGATTGACAAAAATGCCCATTAATGATGCTGTAGATGCTATAGCGATCGCATACGCTGCTTTCAGTGGCGTTCGCAATCAAATCTCTTGAAGCAATTTGACGAAATTGGCGCAAAAATTTAGCTGACAACTAAAAGCCATCTTTAAGCTTGCACTATCTTAGTTCGATGGGACGGTTGAAGATAATAAGGCCTTCAAATATCTTTGATTAGCGTTGGGTTTCCTTCCTCAACCCAACCTACCATATCAGCGATCGCACCAAAGGGTTTAAGTGTGGAATTGTGATAATTGTCATCGTCAATGCTAATAAAAATATGGTATAGTTCTTAAATGAGTATAAGTTTAAAATAATGAAAATAAATGAAAATAAAAGTTTCTCAAAAAAAGGGATCATCAAACGAAGTTAACCCTCAGTTAAAGCATATTGCCTATTCGATGGACGCACTGATTACAGGCTTTTATATTTGGTTGGGTTCTTTTTGTTGGCGATTGGGGGGTAGTGATGCAGAAGAAAGTTATCCAGGAACAATACATAGTTTTGCGGGTATCAGCTTAGTTTTACCTGGTTATCAAATTTTTACAACCTATAAAGGGAGTTATGACCCTCGATAAGCATCAAATTGATGGTCTTTAGGTATAATGGGGCTTGACCGGTGGTATCAGTTATATCACCATAAGCGAATGCGTAATACCCGTCCTATATCTTGGATTAAAGCGGCACGGAAAGATTTTCAAAAGTTTCCCAAGGAAGCCCAAGAAATTGTACTTGACGCTTTAACTAGGGCTTGCTGAATAAATCTAAAAACCTTGTTGGATAAGGCTTTTAGACTTTTTTGACCTCAAAAAGTGCCGACCATTGGAGGGATCGGGGGTAAAATTCAGGTACTTTTTCCCTGAAAATTAGGTAACTGAC
>NZ_JAPZQM010000755.1:0-7254 GCF_027530565.1 Microcystis sp. LE19-10.1B
AATTAAAGCATATCTAAAGAGTTTTGAGTTAAAAGTTAAACTTCAAGTTTTCATTCAGGACAAATGTACTGGTTAACTAATTTTTTGGGGAAAATTAGTTAACCCATGATTATAACATATAATTAATTTGCAAGAGTTCTAGTTTATTATATTATTGGGTTTTGATTTTTTGCCACAATATAGGGATTTTAGAGATTGCTTCAGTGGTAAATTCCTGTACTGCTAAAGTAAACTTGTGGTTAAGGGATCATTCATGATTCAGCCCTCATTTTAGCTTTCATAATTTTATTCTGCCCTATTTTTCTTAATCAATCACAGTCCATGACACAATCACAGCAATCACAGTCAAGACGGCATGGGAGAGGAAATATCCGTGTTATTGTAAAAACGGGGATAGATGGGGGGGTTGGTCTTGCAAAATCGGCAAATAGGGATAAAATCAAAACAAGTTAATTTTTTCCCTACCATATCATGTTAACCCCATCGGATAGTAAATTATCTAAGCAGCAGCAGATTCTCTCGGCTGTTTCCGAAGAGGAACAGCTTAAACAGCAACGGATTCAGGAAGTGCTATTGTTAATAGATAGTTTATTCCAAAGAGAGGAAACGACTTTTAGAATTATCATCGACTGTCTTTACGATGTGGGTTCGTTAAATTTAATTAATAAAAAGTTTCATAGTCGTCACTTAAATTTTATTATGAAAGCGATCGCTCGTTTTTCTAAGCCTATCTTCAGAATTTATGCTCTCTATTGGGTGAAGAAAAATAGCCCCAAATTAATCACTAATTGGTTGGCTAGTAAGGTTAAATTCTAGCCAAGGATAAACTCCAGAGACAGTAAACAGTGATCAGCTTCTCAAGGCAAGAGGCAACAGTAAAGGGATTGGGGGAGATTCAGCTAATCTAAGGATAGTAACCGGCTACTTAGTTGATGATAGGTGGTGCGTTACGACGGATTGTTACCTTCAATTCAAAGCAGCAATTTTTGCCGTCTAACGCACCCTACGTTTTACTACTTAGTTGATGATAGGTGGTGCGTTACGACGGATTGTTACCTTCAATTCAAAGCAGCAATTTTTGCCGTCTAACGCACCCTACCTTTTGCTTCGTACCTCACTATTAAGATCTAGGGACTAAATTTGCACCTGTCTGAGATGACGACGGGGATCGGTGGTACGCTGAGATTTAATTTTCTCGTATAATTCCCGTTCGATCGCCGTTAATTCTTTGGGAGTATCGATGACAATTTTGACTAATTGATCGCCGCGTTGTCCTTTATTATCGATCCAACCTTTGCCTCGTAAGCGCAGGGATTGACCGGAACGAATACCGGCAGGAACTTTTACCGTCACCATGCCATCGGGGGTAGGAACTTCGATCGCTGTGCCTAAAACCGCCTCATCGGGAGTAATCGGGACTTCACAGGTTAAATTATCGCCTTCAAAAGTAAAGAAAGGATGGGGTTCTAATTCCACATCGAGAAATAGATCTCCCCGTTGTTTGCTCAAGGGATCGATTAGTCCTTTACCCCGTACCCGGAGACGATTACCGGTTTTGGTTCCTGGGGGGATTTTGATATCGATCATTTCTCCGGCTAAATTAACCCGTTTTTGTACTCCTCGTAAAGCTTCCCCAAAACTCAGACGCAGTTTAGCGGTGGAGATACCAGAAGTGACGGATTGCGGTGCAGTACGAGCACCGGCAAAGTCGTTAAAATTGCTAAAATCGCCAAATCCTCCCCCCGGAGTCCCGTAGGAATGGGAACGGGGGCGAGTACCGCCGGAGCGCCCCATGCGACCGAGCAGTTCATTGATAAAATCATCAAAGGTGCTGTACTGGCTAAAGTCAAAACCGTCCGAACCAAAGTCAACCCCCGGATTACCACCAGGCCAATTTGATCGCCCGGACTGTTGCCAATATTGTCCAAATTGATCGTATTTTTGGCGTTTTTCGCTATCGGAGAGGACTTCGTAAGCTTCACTAATTTCTTTAAAACGTTCTTCGGCGCTTTTATCGTTAGGATTGCGATCGGGGTGATATTTGACGGCTAATTTGCGAAAAGCTTTTTTAATTTCTTCGGCGCTGGCAGTTTTACCTACTCCCAGAACGGCATAATAATCTTTATAATCTGCGGCAGGCATCGATACGCTATCTCCTTAGCAATGGGGATTCAGTCGGGATATTCCTAATCTAACTTAATTTTATCGTTGTCAGGCTTGAATCAGTGATCAGTGATCGGTGAACAGTAACCAGTAACCGGTGATCAGTGAAAATAAAGTGCCAAAGTTTTCACTTAACACTATCTACTTAAAACTCCAATCTGATAACTGATAACTGATAACTGATCACTGATCACTGAAAGGGAAATTGCCGACGACGACGATACCAAGTTCCCACAGCTACTAACAGAGCAATGAGGGTAAAAGCCACCATTAGGGGCAATATATCGCCTTTTCCTAAAGATTTTAAACCAGCACCCATCATGACAAAGGGTAAAATTCCGGGGACAGTGCCTAATAAAGTACCGATGAAATAATCGCGAAAACGGATAGAAGTTAATCCCGCAACAAAGTTAACGATACCGTAGGGAATAATCGGTAATAGACGGATAGCAAACATATAAAATAGGCCGCCTTGCTGCATTTCTGCATCGATCGCTTGCCATTTTCCCTGAAATTTTTTGGCGGTATATTCCCGGCCGATAGTACGGGTAAAAGCAAAGGCAACTATAGCGGCCACCAAAGCGGCGATCGTTGTCCAAACTGTTCCCATAACTACTCCAAAGATCGCCCCACCACTGAGGTTTAAGGGGGTAGAAGGCAGGATTAAAATTGTCCCGATCGTATAGAGAATAATATACAAAATGGGGGCCATAATTCCCATTTGTTTTAACCAGATCTGTAATTGTTGGGAGTCGATACCACCGATTAGATAAACTCCCATCGCTGTGGCGATAATACAAATTATGGTTAGGATAATAACACTACTTTTAGTTTTAGACATTTAACGGCAATTTTGGGCTAAGTGCGGGTTGTAAAACATAAGATGCAGCTGGGGTTTATATTTCCCTATTGCCAAAAATTCAGTTAATCTCCTCGAGAACCACGATCGAAAAACCATTGACTTTATAGCGATCGGCAATTACTGCTCCTTGCTCCACAGACCAACAATTATAATTGGTTTCTGCCCAAGCTGCCGTGTCAATAAGTCTTACCCAACGATAATTATTGCCTGGGGAGGGAAGGCGAAAATCCACCGGCAGATGATACATATTAATTAACACCAAAAAATCGTGATCGCCGACGGCACTACCATCAATTAAAAACCAAATAGAGCGATCATGGGCAGTTAAATCGCTAACCCCATCGGTTTTTTTAAATAAATAGGTGACATCATTACCCGCATCGAGAACCATATCGCCATAGCGGTGCTGTTTAAGGGCTATATGATTGTTTCTTAAGTGAGCAATATAAGCGGCAAAAATAAATAAAGGATTGCGTTCTTCTTGATTAGTTCCCGTGCCAAAATTATTGTGATAAGCTTCCCGATAACCGGTGGGCAGTAGATGGGGTGAACGGGTGGCAATCATATCATAATTATTCCAAGTGGCCAGACTATCAATATTGTAGGGATTATTATTACCATTTTGAGTGCGGCCAAATTCATCACCCCAGACAGTCATGGGAACACCGCGAGATAAAAATTGAATCGTCCAAAAGTTGCGTAATCTTTGGCGACGTAAGGCCTGATTACCGCCAGAATCCCAAGAATCGTTATTATTATTGCCGCCATCGGAAGGACCAAAAGGCCAGGGATTGAGGTTATTTTTATTGTTATAACTGACCAAATCCATCAGGGTAAAACCATCGTGGGCAACAATAAAACTGATCGATTTGTGTGGTCCGCCTTGGTCATGAAAATTGTGATAATCTCCGTTCACCTGTTCGATGAATTTAAAAGTATTACCATCTCCCTTGCAAAAACGCCGGATTGCATCGCGATAACGGCCATTCCACTCGCCCCAACCCGTTGGGAAATTACCTACTTCGTAACCCCAGATATCCCAAGCTTCGGCGATCATTTCGGCATCATATTTCTTGCCTAATTGCTCGATCTTTTCTAACAAAGGATGTTTAGGAAAGAATTGTTTTTGCTTGTGCCAATCTTCTCGTTCATGACTAGAAGGAGTTCGACCGAGGACGGGGGCCAGATCAAAACGAAAACCATCAACTCCCATGGTTTCTAACCAATAGGTGAGGGAATCAAGAACCAGATTACAGGTGACAATATGGGAAAAGTTTAATTGATTTCCGCAGCCAGTGGCCCCATCGACTAGATAATGTTCGTCGGTGAGTTGATAGTATTCCACCACATCAAAACCACCAAAACTAACAAATCCGGTGACATCGTTGCTGCCCCAATTGCCCCCTTCTCCGGTGTGATTATAGACCACATCGAGATAAACTTCCATACCTTGGTCGTGGAAAGCTTTGACCATGGCCTTAAACTCTCTGGTGGGTCCCCCGGGGGAGCGATCATAAGCATAACGGCGATCGGGAGCGAAATAACCAAAGGTCATGTAACCCCAATAGTTACCGCCGGGGCGATCGTCGGGGTTATTATCGTTAGCGGTTTCCTGGACCGGTAAGAGTTCGATCGTGGTAAATCCCAGCGCTTTCAGATATTTGGCCATATAGCCGGCCCCCGCATAAGTTCCTCTGTACTGGTCGGGAACGTTGGCCACTTCCTCAAAACCCGTAATTCCCTTGAGAATATCTTCCAAACGACTAGCGGAGGGGTGATGACTTAAACCGCGCACATGGGCCTCGTAAATGATCGCTTTTTCGGACCCCAGACGGGGACGAGTACCGGTAGAAGTCCCATCCGGCGCGATCACAATGCCTTTGGGCGACCATTTACCCGTATCGTATTGCCGCCGGATCACTCCTTTGTAGTCCCCTTCTCCCGTGGCATAGATTCCCGCATTTTCTCCGGCTGCGATCATGGCCAGGGTTTCAAAGTCGTGGGAAAGTTCTCGCGCGTAGGGATCGAAGAGGACTTTATTGGGGTTAAAACGATGGCCAAAATCGTCCACATCTGCCTGAAAACCGGCGTTACTGTGACCTCTTTGCCATTTTTGATCAAATTGCCAATTGGAACCCCAACAGCGAAAAGCATAGTAACTGCCGTGGCCAATACCGGCGATTTTTGCCCGCCATATATCATCATTGGGGTTTTTTGTCAACCAGTAATCATACTTAGCGTTTTCTCCCGTCGGGCGATCGTAGATTTCCAGAAGAATCTGACTGGCATTTTTAGAATAGACGGCAAAGGTGACGCTATCGCCCCGATAATGCGCTCCGAGGGGATAGGTGGCATCGGCCCAAAGATGGCTATCTAGGGGGGCATAATTACCAGATTGGGGATGATTTTGACCGATCTCACTCTCCGATTTCATAAGTTTAATAAATCTCAGATTATGACTGTCTAAAGTATAGATTTAGTATGCTCTTGAATGTAAATTTTTATGACGAAATTCAACGTTTCTGGGCTTAATCCATTGACTTAGTTACTCAAATGGTTGAGGATGGGGGGCTGACATAGGCATAACTTTTAGCTGCAGAACTTAAGCATCTCATAAAGTTGCTCCTCCCGACAATCCTCTATCTAATTATGAGAATCAGACAAGCTGGAATCCAAAAGGCAAACAAGTCAAGGTTTATACGCAATTTTCTGCCGGTGCAACCCTTGGCGATCAAGACTTGGCTAATTACTATGAAACGACAGAGCCAGGACTCAATCTTTCCAGCCAATTATAGAATAGTTTAGACATTGTTCCCCAATATTGAGGGGTCACTGACTAACAATTTATCTGATACTCTAACCCTATCTGATCAGGATTTAGATACAATGGATGCTAAACTATCTTAGTTTTTTAGTCTTGATTAACTCAGCGATCACCATCGGAAAATCTGAACCGGGAAATAAATACCATGAAATTAGAAGACATCATTCAACAAAACCTCGTTAAACCCATTGATTCCTTAGCTGGAGACTCGGAACTTTGCCGAGAAGTTCAGACCCGTTTGCAAGTTCTCGGATTACTTGCTGCTCATGGTGTTGATGGCATTTATGGATCCCAAACAAAACAAGCCTTTGAGCAATTCAAACAAAAAATCAAAGAAGGCGAATTGGATACCTTGGGAGCATCTTCGGCAAAATTTTTACTAGAACTTAAAGAATTACCGGGGGGTAATAATTTAATCTCCAAAGCTCAAGCCGAATCTATCTATGGTAATGTCATTAGCGATGGACAATTAGCAGATCTCAATTCTTGCTTAAATCGCTTTGAAATTAACACTCACCCGCGAATGTGTCATTTTTTAAGCCAAACTGCCCATGAAAGTGGTGGCTTGAAATGGATGAAAGAACTCGGTAGCGGTGAGGAGTATAACGGACGGAAAGACCTAGGAAATATTTATCCAGGAGATGGTCCCAAATATAAGGGAGCAGGCGTTATTCAACTAACGGGACGCAGTAACTATCAAGCTTTTGCGAATTATATTCATGATCCGAAAGTGATGGATGGAGTTGACTATGTTAGTACCACCTATCCTTTTACCAGTGGCGGTTTTTGGTGGCATAACAATAACATGAATGCTCTTTGTGATCGCGGTGCAACAGTGGAAGAAATCACCCGACGAGTCAATGGTGGTCTTAACGGACTAGCTGATCGTCAAGCTTACTACGAAAAAGCGATCAAAGTTTTTCCTGTTTAGCAATGCTTGTCCTACATTTTCCGCCAATAGCTGTTCTGGTGCTAATTTTTACACCTCTAATGATGGGGTAAGTTGGGGTCAACTTAATCAAGTTAAAAAGAGCGGTCATCCCTTTTTTGTGAAATTTGTTTTGTGACCAAACCATTAACAATTTTCTGGTGACTCAATTACCTGGATTTGTCTAAGATACGCCTAATCAATTCACAATCGGAGGGAGAAAATTTCAATGCCTACTTACGATCAACAACAAACGCTTTTCTGTCTTTCTATGTTCGCTAATATCAGTAATAGCGAGAAAGTTATTACAGATTTAGCCAATCCTACGGTTCAAGCAAAAATTGGTCAATGGACAATTCTTTGGGGTCCTGTTATTTATTATCATGATCCTAAAAATCAGAACTGGGATAATATTATGTATGTGGCGAAGGGAGAAAATGCCGAAACCAATAACCCTCAATAGGTAGTTGCGATCGC
>NZ_JAPZQM010000558.1:0-3116 GCF_027530565.1 Microcystis sp. LE19-10.1B
GTGGGGTTATATCTCTAGCATCGAGTTTTAGCATTAACTGGCAATAATATCCATCAGCCCTTTTAACTATTCTTATCCGTTGAATTTGCCATTCTTGAAAATCCAACAAGTCTCGACTACCAATTAGTTTTAACTCCCCAATGTTTTTCCCATCAGTGAAAGTTATTCTCTTGGAATTTCGATTAAGTTGCCAACCTGACTTTTTAAACTCAACAGAATGAGTACGTTTAGAGTATTTAGGATATCCTTTCTTACCAGCAATTTTGTTCTTACAGTTATTATAGAACCTAAGAATAGCAGTCCAAGTCCGTTCGCAAGCCTGTTGACAAGCTGTAGAGTTAAGGTCTTGAACAAAAGGGTATTCACTTCTTAATTGAGTGACATATTTATATACATCCTTTTGTCCTACACCTTTATTGTCTTCCCAATATCTAAGACATTTATTCCGAACAAACTGGACTGTCCGAATAGCCTCATCAATGGCTTGATATTGAGATGGTTTTCCTCTAAGCTTGTACTCTAAAACAAACATTTTGCGTTATCGACCTACCACGCAAACTACTCTAGCATACTAAAGTTAAATTGGCAACTATAGATTAGAGTTATTCTTAGTCGTGCTTCGCTGTTCTATGCTGGCGGAACTTTTCATCTCCGAGGTGAAACCGAGAGATGAAAAGCCGACATTATAGGTAAAAAGCGATTTCTTTCTCCTTGAGAGGGGCAAAATCGGCGGCTAACAACAGCTGATTTAATTCCTCTTGGGGGATATGTTTAGCCCCGATGCGGACAATTCGCGATCTCATCGTGTTAGAAACCCCGCTTCTTTGTCGTCCTGCTTCCAAACCCATTACCCGGTGATAAAGTTCCAATTTTGCCGGGGGAATTGGGGAACCATCAAAATCAATGCCATTAGCGATCGCCACATCAATGGCATCAGCGCCCGTAGTTGTGGTTAAATTAGTTTCGGTGGACATAAAGACAATATAAAGGATCGTTGCTATTTTATCAGGCGATCGATATCCGCCGCTATGATCAGGAAAGTAATCTTCATTTCTGTGTGACTATGGCTCAATTGCCGACCTATCAACCAAAACAGTTATCCCTGGGCCCCCTGGAAGCGGAAATTCTCAATATTGTCTGGGAATTGGAACCCGTTAGCGTTAAGGATGTCCACGATCGCATTTTAGCGGATCCGGAACGAGATCTGGCCTATACTTCTGTGACTACGGTACTGCGTCGTTTAACTAATAAAGGCTGGTTAAGTTGTTATAAAAAGGGTCGGATTTTCTACTGGAAACCGATGGTTTCTAAGGAACAAGCACAGGCAATTAAAGCCTACGAACAATTACATCGTTTTTTGGCTATTGGTAATGCGGATGTGGTGGCTTCTTTTGCCGATAGTCTCGATACTGCTAGTGTCGAACAATTAAAAGCGATCGCATCTCGTTTAGATACCCTGCGTCAACAACGGAGAGAAAGCTAATGCACGGTTCAATGTTATTACTAGCATTAACTATCGCCATTGGTTTACGTTGGTTTCTGCCCAGCTATCAGCGTCGTTGGCAGATAACGCTATTTTTCTTTCTCTTTCCTCCTTTGCTGCTGTTAATGACAGTTATATCGGTGGTTTGTATGGGCTATCGCGGGCAAATGTTGGGTTATAACTCCAGTTTAATTAGTTACTTTAGTGCTATAATTTGGCTAGTTTTTGCTATATTGTGTTTGATAAAACTCTCCTATCAAACTTGGCAAACCCATCGGGATTTTAGCAGTTATCCCCTCAAAAAAATCACCGCTCAGAAGGCGAGAGTTTTAGCAGTGGATTTTCCCTACAGTGCCAGAGTTGGCTTCTGGAAGTCGGAATTAATTGTAACCCAAGGATTATTAAATCTCTTAGATCAAGAACATTTACAAGCAGTTTTAGCCCACGAACAAGCTCACCAAGAATATCATGACACTTTCTGGTTTTTCTGGTTAGGTTGGTTGCGATCGATGTCTTCTTGGCTGCCCAATAGCGAGAATTTATGGTCAGAATTGGTCTTCTTGCGGGAATTGCGCGCCGATAAGTATGCTTCTGGACAAGTGGATTATTTACTATTAGCTGAATCGCTGCTTTTAGTGGCAGAAAAAGTTAATCAAGTAGCGGAAATAAGTTTCTCCGATAGTTGCTGTGTCGCTCTCAATGATCATTCTTTAAATAATTGTTTATTAGAGAGAATCGATGCTTTAGTCGAGTCAGAAAACCCCGAACTTCCCAGATTTAACTATCAAGTCTGGCTATTGCTTTCCCTCTCCCTCGCTCCTTTCTTACTCTTGCCTTTACACTCCTAAAAATGACCCTAGAAGTTGGACAAAAAGCCCCCGAATTTGCCACCCCCAACCAAAGGGGGGAAATTAGTAAATTAGCAGATTTTGCCGGTCAATGGTTGGTCTTATATTTTTATCCCAAAGATAACACTCCGGGCTGCAGCACAGAAGCGATCGATTTTACCGCTTTGTCGCCGCAATTTCAGCAATTAAATGCGGTAATTCTGGGAGTTAGTCCCGATTCAGAAAAGTCCCACTGTCGTTTTATTGAAAAACACAATTTAACTATTCAATTATTGAGCGATCCCGAACATCAACAGGCGGAAATTTATCAAGTCTGGGGATTAAAAAAATTTATGGGCAAGGAATATATGGGGATTAGACGCTCCACTTTCCTGATCGACCCCCGGGGAAATATTGCCTATATTTGGTCAAATGTCAAGGTAAAAGCCCATGCAGAAGCGGTTTTGAAAAAACTTGAGGAATTGCAGTAGGAAGCCCCTAGTAGTCGATTTTTTCTGGGTACTGATCGCGCTCTTTTAAGTACCTAAGCAAAATTAATTACACATCTAAGCCGTCAGACTTCGTCGTGAGATCAGTAGTTCGACAAGCTCACTAACATGAACACTTTTTGCTGTGATTAGTAAACAGTAATCAGTGATCAGTGAGGCTCTTCGGTTTGTGTTATGCAATGGACGGGGGTTATAAGGGATGGAACCCTTACATAGAAAGGCATTTAGCGATTTTTGTCAATTGTTTTTGCTCTAGAGCAAACTAATCAATTAAGTCTCTTACCAGATAAGGATTTA
>NZ_JAPZQM010000638.1:0-5788 GCF_027530565.1 Microcystis sp. LE19-10.1B
GTAGGGTTTTACCGATTTTGAGGTAGTCAGTTACCTAATTTTCAGGGAAAAAGTACCTGAATTTTACCCCCGATCCCTCCAATGGTCGGCACTTTTTGAGGAAAAAAAAGTCTAAAAGCCTTATCCAACAAGGTTTTTAGACTTATTCAGCAAGCCCTAAGTAGTAGTGCAAAGCTCAACTTTGTGTACTTTGTGTCTCTGTGGTTCACAAAAACAAAAAAGGCTTAATTTAGCAACACTATTAAAACTGTAAAAACTTTTTAATTTGTGTCCAAAGATTGGTAAAAGACTCTTTCATTTCCTCCTTAATTTTCCAGCGTTTAAATGCCTCTTCGTAGGCAATTCCTTGATTTTGAAAAGTTTTCCAAGCGGAAAGAGAAAGAGGTAAACCCATCAGCAAAAAGATATAAATTGCCCAAGAAATTGTTCCCGCACTAATTAAATTAATGGTAAGAAAAAAACTATTAATAATCAGATAGCGAACGGTTTTATGTTTTAGCTCCTCGCGACGAAAGCGATCGAATTCTTGCCGTTTATAACTGAGCATTTTTGACTCTTGCCAGTCCTTTTCCGCCGCTTCCAAGTCTTTAACTTCAATAGCTAAATCGTCAGCAATTTCTAACAACTGTTGGCGGGTAATTTCTCCCTTATCCCCTTGACGGGAGATAGCCAAATAGAGAATTTCCTGCACATCCTCTTGACTGTAGGATTGGGGAGGGAAAAAATCGGGGTTTGGCATAGCGATAGAGAAAGAAATAGGTTCCTTCTCTATTATGGGCGATCGATTTAGCGATTGACAGTTAGACGAGACAGGGAGTTTTTAACTGATTCATCCATGCTTCTAAATCCTGCAAAGAGCGATCGGCATATTGACCGTAACGTTCCCGTTTATTGCGGATTTTTCTGGTAAAATTCGGCAAAATGCCAAAATTTGGCGGCATCGGTTGAAAATGTTTCGGTTCGGCACTGCTGATAAACTCAAATAATGACCCCATCATCGTTGTGGTTGGCAATGTCACCGTTTCTAATCCTAAAGCTAAACGAGCGGCATTAGTTCCCGCTAACCATCCCCCAGCAGCCGCAGCCGTATAGCCTTCCGTGCCGATTAACTGTCCTGCCGCTAATAGCGTCGGTCGCGATTTAAACTGGAGACTGGAGAATAATAACTGGGGAGAATTGATAAAGGTGTTTTTGTGCATCACCCCCATGCGGACAAATTCGGCCTTTTCTAACCCCGGAATCAGACGGAAAACTCGTGTTTGTTCACCCCATTTTAAATTAGTTTGAAATCCCACCATATTCCACAATTGCCCCGCTTTATCTTCCATTCGCAACTGTATAACTGCGTAGGGACGTTGATCCGGATATCTGGGATCCGCTAATCCCACCGGTTTCAGGGGACCAAAACGCATGGTATCCTCTCCCCGACTGGCTAATTCTTCGATTGGCAGACAAGCCTCGAAAAATTTGGCATTTTCTCGCTCAAAATCCTTCAATTCTGCCTGTTCTGCCTGTTTTAGTTCTTGCCAGAAATGCAGGTATTGTTCCCGATCCATGGGACAATTGAGATAGGCGGCCTCACCTTTATCGTAACGGGAGGCCAGAAAAGCGATCGATTGATCAATAGATTCCCCTAGAATAATCGGACTAGCGGCATCAAAAAAGCTCAGATAGTCCAGGCCGGCAAAATTTTGCAGATCCGCGGCCAAAGCAGCACTGGTTAACGGTCCGGTGGTTAAAACGACGATACCATCCCGGGGAATTTCCGTGATCTCCTGACGTTTTAAGGTGACTAGAGGGTGGTTAGCCAAGATTTCCGTCAAATTTCGACTAAAGACCCCTCGATCGACCGCTAAAGCCCCTCCTGCGGGGACACTGTGCTGATCGGCCTGGGCAATAACTAGAGAATTTAAGCGTCGTAATTCTTCATGGAGTAACCCGGTGGCGCGATCCACCGCCATGGCACCAAAGGAGTTACTACAGACTAATTCGGCTAAAAATTGGCTATGGTGGGCGGGACTAGAGCGAATTGGGCGCATTTCGTACAGGATCACGGGAATACCTGCTTGGGCTATCTGCCACGCCGCCTCAGTCCCCGCTAATCCTCCACCAATTACATGAATAGGGCGATCGATCATAGTTGGGAGAAAATGGCTAGAGTAGGATTATTTTAGCGTTAAGTAAGGAGGCAAAATTATTTGTAGGATGGGTTAGCGGTAGCGTAACCCATGCGGGCGTTGGGTTTCATGCTTCAACCCAACCTACGTTCATCTTATATTTAATTCCACCCACCCACTTAGTTCCCAGTCACCAAAAAAATAGGGCCGGGCTGACGGCGATCGCATAAAGATTGGGGCTGATCGCAAACTCAGGTTATAATCAAGGAAGGGATAGAATATTATATTTTATCTCGGCGCGATTTTTGCTTTCGAGAAGGTGGCAACACCGCCCCACTTTCTCACCATCTCCTTCCAGATGGGTTAGTTAGCGGTTTGACTTCTATGAACACCAATTATCTTGAAGAATACCAAAAATACCTAGCCGAATGGCAGAAACTGCTTCTGTCCGCTTGGGGTAATGGTGTTCCCTCGACTACATCAGTGTTTGAGTTTCCAGAAACTTTGGTTAAATCCCTCGAATATCAACAAGAATGGGTGAAATCCTACCTAACCGCCCAAGAAACCGCCACCAAAGTTGCCCTCGATAGTCAGAAACAATTCTGGGATAGTTATTTCGGTTTTGCTCGTCAGTCCATGGCTGTAATCAATAAACCAGCCTAATTAGATATAAATTGGCTAGATAGGGTTTGCTGAATAAATCTAAAAACCTTGTCCAACAAGGTTTTTAGACTTTTTTTCCCTCAAAAAGTGCCGACCTTTGGAGTGATTGGGGGGAAAATTCCTGGACTTTTTCCCTGAAAATTAGGTAATTGACCACCTGAAAATGGGTAAAACCCCACACCCCACACCCTACACCCCACACCCTGCCACCAGGAAAAACTTTTTTAGCAAACCCTAGATAGTTCGATTGGTGACTTAACTTCCCTTAAAAAATGAAAAGCCTCAAATACAATCCCCTCTGGCCCTGTATTTGAGGCTTTTTTGGTTTTTTTTCCCTTTAGGCAATCAGGGAATTTTGGGGTTTAGCAAAAATCATCCGTCCGGCCGAGGTTTGCAGTGCAGATGTCACCACTACCCGCAATTCTCCCCCCAGATAATCTTTTCCTTCTTCTACCACTACCATCGTGCCATCTTCTAGATAACCGATGCCTTGGGTGGGTTCTTTTCCTGCTTTGAGAATTTTCAGATCCAAAGTATCCCCGGGTAAGTAGATCGGGCGTACTGCTTGGGCGAGATCGTTGACATTCAAGATGGTGACTTTTTGCAGATTGGCCACTTTACTGAGATTATAATCGTTCGTGAGCAAGGTGGCGTTAATCTCTTGGGCAAGATGGACTAATTTAGCATCTACGGTGCTAATATCCTCATAATCGGCTGGATGAATGATAATGCGATCGGGAAATTCTTGCTGCATCCGGTTTAAGATATCTAATCCGCGTCTTCCTCTGACTCGTTTTTGGTCATTACTGCCATCCGCTAACTGCTGCAATTCCTGAAGAATAAATTGGGGAATGAGTATCTGTCCCTCGATAAATCCCGTGTCTAACAATTGTTCGATACGACCATCGATAATACAACTGGTGTCCACAACTTTGGTGGCGGCCGCTTGCAGGGTTCCTTCTGCCACTAAAATTGATTCCATACTATTGGGGTTAATCAGACGCAAAAAAGTGCGACCGTGGGTATCAGCTAAACTAACCCCCAGATAGGAAAACATAACACTGCCTAAAATGGCGATTATCGGCTTGATAAACGAGAATTCTCTGGGAATCGGTAGGAAGAAAATCGGAGCTAGGATCAGATTAGCAATCAACAAACCGATAACTAGACCGACCGAACGGGTTAAAATAACTTCGATCGGAGTTTGCCGTACTTGGGTTTCCAGACGACGATAGGTAGTTTGGGCAACTAAACCAAGGGCTAAACCAATAATTGAGGCAAAACCCGCCGATAACCAGCGTAAAGCTTCAATATTGCTGATTTGCAACTGGACAGTAACCGGCAGCAAGTCAACACCACTATAACCAATACTGGCAACAGCGAAGACGAATAGTAAAATTATGACAGCATCAAGCATGGGGATAATACCAGAGAGGATAGAGGGGGAATGATGGTAGAAAAATAATGAGTATGGATGCTTTTATATTATATCTGTGGGTTTCTCCTAATTTGTGTCGGGAAAGTTGCCTCCATTCTAGGAGATGTTCTCCCCAGCCATAATACATCTTAACGAAGATAAACGAAATTACAGTAGGAGGCAGGAGGCAGGAGGCAGGAGGCAGCTTTATTCTCCCCACACCCCACACCCCACACCCCACACCCCACACTCCCTTTTTTCCTTTTTCCTCATATAATGCCCTATTTTCACCCCGTAACCTCGGTTTATATTCATATTCCCTTCTGTCGTCGGCGCTGTTTTTACTGTGATTTCCCGATTTTTGTCCTTGGTAATCGCACCAATCCGGCGACTTTTCCCCCTGTGGTGGAGTATGTGGAAATATTACAAGAAGAAATTAGTCTTAGTCAGGGGACGGGGAAACCCCTAGAAACAATTTTTTTTGGGGGGGGGACTCCTTCCCTGTTACCGGTGGAATTATTAGGAGCAATTCTGGATACTTTAGCCAAAAAGTTTGATTTTGCGGCCGATATAGAAATTTCTATGGAGATTGATCCAGCTACCTTTAGTTTAGAACAATTACAGGGTTATCTTAGCGCGGGAGTCAATCGGGTTAGTTTAGGAGTACAGGCTTTTCAAGAACCATTATTACAGGTTTCTGGTCGATCGCATACTGTTAAGGATATCTATCAGGCAGTGGAATTAATTCAGGGATTGGGAATAGTTAACTATAGTTTGGATTTGATTTCGGGATTGCCACAACAAACCCTGACAGATTGGGAAAATTCCCTAGAAAAAGCGATCGAACTGCAACCGGCCCATCTTTCCTGTTACGATTTGGTCTTAGAAGCGGTTACTCCTTTCGGTAAACAGTATCAACCGGGGAAAAAACCCTTACCCGATGATGAAACCACGGCGAAAATGTATGTTTTAGCCGGTGAAAAACTAGCTTTAGCCGGTTATCAACATTACGAGATTTCTAACTATGCCAAACCGGGTTATCAATGCCGACATAATCGAGTTTACTGGGAAAATCGTCCCTATTACGGTTTTGGTATGGGGGCCGCTAGTTATCTTCATCAACAACGTTTTACCCGTCCGCGCAAAAGTCGCGACTATTTCGCTTGGGTAAAAGAAGGCTGTCAGATTGACGTGGAGAAAAATAGTTTGATTGATGATCTTCTCGAAACCTTAATGCTAGGGTTAAGGTTAGGGTCAGGGGTGAGTTTACCCGCCATTGAAGCTAATTTTGGCTCGGAAATCAAAAAAGCAATTTTAGAGGTCTTAGAGCCGCATAAACAGCGTAATTTAGTAATAATTGAGGGGGATAGCAGGGTAAGATTAAGCGACCCCGAAGGTTTTTTGTTTTCTAATCTAGTTTTAACCGATTTATTCGATCGCTGGCAATAGTTAGGGTCTGCTGAAAAAGTTTGTTGGTGGGGGCAGGGTGTGGGGTGTAGGGTGTAGGGTGTAGGGTTTTACCGATTTTGAGGTAGTCAGTTACCTAATTTTCAGGGAAAAAGTACCTGAATTTTACCCCCGATCACTCCAA
>NZ_JAPZQM010000527.1:0-24323 GCF_027530565.1 Microcystis sp. LE19-10.1B
ATATTAAAGTATTAGACGAGAAAATCGAGGGATTAACGGTACGGGTTGGTTATCAGGAATTTACCAACCGGGGGATTCTGATAGCTTTGGTGGTTGCTGTCTTGGGAGGTGCTGCTAAACTTTTTGGTTTTTTCCCCAATCCCTAGAAGTGGCTTCTAGAAACAGCCTCCCCCACTTCCCCAAAAAAAATTTTTCCAAGGGTGATAGGTTTTCTGAAACAGGCGGGTAAGTTGTCCATAGAGAACAAAAAACACTTACCAAAGGATATACCCATGAACTCTACCTTCAAATTCAAACTCATCCAAGCTCTCAACAAAAAAAACGGTAACAAAGGTTTCACCCTCATCGAACTCCTAGTTGTTGTTATCATCATCGGTGTACTCGCCGCCATCGCTCTCCCCAACCTCCTCAATCAGGTAGCTAAAGGCAGACAAGCGGAAGCTCGCAACAACCTCGGTACCATTAACCGCACCCAGCAAGCTAACCGCTTGGAAACAGGTACCTTCGCAATATTCTCCACTGACGCGGCTGTCAACAAGTTGCCCGTATCTATACAACCTCAATACTACACATATACTGGACCTACCGCCGCCAGTGCCTCCGGGGCTGTAACTGATGCTAGCGCTATTAGTAGCTACCAAAACGATGTTCGCGACTACGCTGGTGTAGTAGGTCAAACTGCTTCTGGTGCTTTCAAAGCAATTATTTGTGAAACAGTTAACCCGACTACATCTCTTGGCACTGCGACTACAACTGACGGTGTTCCGGCTTGTGCAAGTGGAAGCGAAGAACTCAAATAGATATTCTTCCCAGATTGCTTAAAAGCTTTCTGGCATAACAACCGGGAATTGATAGTTAGCGGAAGGTGGCAGGGGAATGTTTTCTCGGAAACCTTGCGCTTTTGATTTTTTTCGGGAAGTGGGGAAGTGGGGGACGTGGGGAAGTGGGGAAGTGGGGAGAATAAATAAAACCAATCTCCTGTCTCCCGATAACTGATAACTGATAAGTAGGTGGGTGGAATTAAATATAAAATAAACGTAGGTTGGGTTGAAGCATGAAACCCAACGCCCGCATGGGTTACGCTACCGCTAACCCATCCTACAAATAATTGTGCCTACCTACTTAACTGATAACTGATAACTGATAACTGATAACTGAATTGCCAGCGCCTAACTATGAAATACCTTCTTTTTTCAGCAATCAAATCACAGGAAAAAAAAGCGAGGGGTTTTACTTTAATAGAATTGTTAGTAGTGGTGATTTTATTGGGGGTTCTCGCTGCCATCAGTTTACCGAATCTCTTTGGACAAGTCGCCAAAGGTAGGCAAGCAGAAGCGCGCGCAACACTGGGATTAATCAATCGCGCCCAACAGGGTTATCGTTATGAAAAAGGGACTTTTGCTACTTTATCTGAACTAGCTCTGGAAGCTGCCACTATTTCCCTAAAATTCTATGATATCAGCGAAGTAGGATCTCCCAATCCTGTTGGAGTCGCCTATGAATTGGATGCAGTGCCTGAATTTGATGACGATATTAAAAATTATGCTGGAGCGGCTGGACAAACTGCAGCCGGGGCCTATACCGGTATTGTTTGCGAGGATGAAACTCCTTTAGACGATAATGTTTCTACCACGAATGACGACGGTGTTCTTAGCTGTGTTAATGGCATTAAAATTAATTAAAATAAACCCAAAAATCTTTTATTTTTGTTGATAAGTAAATGGTTATAATTATGAAGGGCGTGATTTGTCGGTTAATTCATCGTAGGGTTAATTCATGAATTAACCCTACCATCGCGGTTGATTCATGAATTAACCCTACTTATTAAGGGGGGAGAAAGGGGAGATCCCCCCGCCTATCGGCACCCCCCTTATCAAGGGGGGCAGGGGGGATAAAGGGAAGATCCCCCCGCCTATCGGCACCCCCCTTATCAAGGGGGGCAGGGGGGATAAAGGGGAGATCCCCCCGCCTATCGGCACCCCCCTTATCAAGGGGGGCAGGGGGGATCGAACCTAAAATCCATGTTTTAATTTAATTAAAACCAGCTACTTACGTTACTGATTATTGACTTTTATTTAAAGCTATGGTAGGTGCAAAAAAATCTCTCAATCTATCCTTACTTAAAACTCTTGGTTTAGTCGCCGTCATCGGTGGACTAATCATGGCTATTGTGGAAATGCAACAGGAAAAGGTGAAAACCTTGACCAAAGAAAAGTTATTAGATAGAAATTATCGTCAAGAGTCTCGCCTAGAAAATGCTCAGGTTCAGTTATTAAAAAATATACCTTCCTTTGGCTTTGACAATATGTTAGCCAATTGGTCAATGTTGCAGTTTATACAATACTATGGCGATGTGGATGCTCGTAGGGAAACTGGTTACGGTTTAAGTCCCGATTTTATGGAAATTGTCACCAAAAATGACCCCAAATTTGTCCGCGCCTATTTGATGATGTCTGTCGCTTCTTCCCTGAATGCTGGTAAACCCGAAAGAACCGTTGAGATTATGAATAAAGGTTTATCAAAACTCACTCCTGATGTTACCGATGCCTATTTTATTTGGTTATATAAAGGAGTGGATGAACTATTATTTTTAGGTGATATTCCCGCGGCGAAAAAATCCTATCAAATGGCCGCCGATTGGGCGAAAATTGCTGGTAATGAATTTATCGAAAAATCCGCTAGGGGAACAGTAAAATTTTTAGAAACTAATCCCGATAGTCGCGCTCCTAGAGTCGGTGCTTGGATGTTAGTCTGGATAAATAGCAAAGATGAAGAAACCCGCAGGTTAGCTAAGGAAAATATCGAAAAATTGGGCGGTAAATTGGTGATTAATAATAATCAAGTGATGGCAATTCCCCCAAAAGATTAGGGTGTGACCTATTTTTCATACTCCCAAAACTTATGATTTAATAAACCATCAATATCCTCAGCAAAGGGACAAACATCGGGAAAATTAGAGTCCGGATAATCCTCTTTCACCGCTTCTAAAGCTTCTCGATAACATTCTTCTAAAATCTCTATCATAAACCTTTTCAAACTAGGAGAATACTTAAATTCCTTCTTCAACTCCTTGCGAAAATTTCTAATTTCAATTTCCCACCCCCGATAACAATCGGGAAGAACCACATAACAACGTTTTAATAAATGTTCTAATAAACGAGTTAAAAAATTATCGACCGCTTTGCGTTGACTTTTCCCCAAAGATTCCACCTCCTCGATCAAATTCTCTAAATCAACTTGAGATAAATCCCCAGATTTTAATTGTTTGACGGTTGCTTCTATCCACAAAGCAAAATCTTGATTATAAAGATTTTTTACCTTGGCTAAAGTCATCATTTTTCTCCTTGTTAAACTTAAATTAATTTCTTGAAAATCACACTAAGTCTGGTTATTAAAGACTGATTATTTATTCCCCCTATTGCAAGAGTGCCTCTACTCAACGGATTTATTATCAGAGTTTAACTTTCCCAAAACTTATGATTTAATAAGCCATCAATATCCTTAGAAAAAGGACAAACATCGGGAAAACTAACATCGTATTTAATTCGCATATTCTCCACCGCTTCCTGATAACAATCATCATAAATATCGGTTAAAAAACTGCATAAACTAGGAGAGTCTTTCAGGATATCTTTTAACTTCGATTGACAGCGTTTAATTGTTACTTCCCAACCTCGATAACAGTCGGAAAAAGGAAGATAACGCCGTTTTAAACCGTGTTCAAATAATGTAATTAAACGGTTTTTAAGTTCTCTTTTATCTCGTCTTCCCAAAGATTCCACCTCCTCGATCAAATTCTCTAAATCAACTTGAGATAAATCCCCAGATTTTAATTGTTTGACCGTCTTCTCTATCCACAAAGCAAAATCTTGATCATAAAGATTTTTTACCTTGGCTAAAGTCATAATTTTGACCTACTCTGTTGACTAATTACCTTTATTTTACCGAAACTTCGCCAACAATTTAAGTCTGAATTGGCGCTTACTTAAAACTTGCATTAAAAGTCGCTCGGTTTGGGTGCATCTCACATTTTCGGAAATACCGATAATCAGCAATTATCAGTCACTCTTAAACTGCTACAAATGTATGAACAGCCGCGTGTAAGCATCCCACCGAAAAGCTAATGCGCGAGGGGTTTGGGGACGGCGCTTGCGTCCCCAACGGGGGGTTTGGGGGGTAGAACCCCCCAAAAGACTGGATTGATGACACAAACCTAAAAAGCACAGTTTTTAAACTGCACCGATCGAGGGATAATATAACCTTGATATTGACAATGGCGACTATGAAAATTTTAATTATGGGTGGAACCCGATTTATCGGTGTTTCTTTGACTAAAGTGTTAGTAGAACAGGGTCATGAGGTAGTATTATTCAATCGTGGCAATAAACCCGCTCCGGTTGCTGGAGTACGACAGATTCACGGCGATCGCACTGATCCAGCGCAACTGAAAGAAAAGCTTAAAAATGAAAGTTTTGAGGCAATTTTCGATAATAATGGCAGAGAATTAAGTGATACTCAGCCCCTCGTCCAGATTTTTAGGGAAAGAATCGGGCATTTTGTCTATGTTAGCTCGGCGGGGGTTTATCTAAAATCCGACCAAATGCCCCATAAAGAAGGGGATAAACTAGATCCCAAAAGTCGCCACAAGGGAAAACACGAGACAGAAAACTATTTAAGCGAGATGGGTTTACCCTGGACTTCTATCCGTCCGGTTTATATCTACGGACCGGGTAACTATAATGACCTAGAAGCTTGGTTTTTTGACCGTTTGGTTCGTAATCGTCCTATTCCTATACCCGGTCATGGGGAACATTTTACCCAATTTGGTCACGTTGTCGATCTGGCCCGAGCCATGGCCGCAGTATTGGGTAATTCTCAGGCTATCGGTCAAGTGTATAATATTTCTGGCGATCGCTATGTAACTTTTAACGGTTTAGCAAAAGCTTGCGCGGCAGCCATGGGGAAAAATGCCGAGGAAATCGAGATTGTTAACTATAACCCCAAAAAATTTGACTTCGGCAAAAAGAAACCTTTCCCCCTGCGGGTTCAACATTTCTACGCTGATATTAATAAGGCCACCCGGGAGTTAAACTGGCAGCCCGAATATGATCTCGTCAGTGGTTTAGCAGACTCCTTCCAGAATGATTATCTCCCTTCCGGTCGCGATCAGCAAGAAATAGACTTGGCGATCGATGACCAGATCTTGGCAAACCAATAAAATTAATTTTCTGGTGGGGAGTTTTTTACTGATAACTGATAACTGATAACTGATAACTGATAACTGATGCAGCTTTAACCAGTTATTGGACATTCCACCAACCGAAGGCCGGCCCGACAAAGCGAATAACTACCCAAACCCCAGCTAAAACTCCTATACCAATCCAGGCACCCCTAGTGGTTAACTTGTAAGCTTGGGATGCTTGACTTTTGGTAATCGGTAGCCAAGGCAGGATGTTTTCTTCCTGTCCATACTTATCACCCAGGGCCGATTGACGACGTTTTGATTCACCCATACTAATGTCAGTTATTAAGAGGTTTTTCTCTGATTGTATATCGAAAGACAACCGCCTACACTCACTCCCAGTCCGTGAAGGAGGGCGATCGAAACTGACGGCTGATGACCGACTATTATAGAATTAAAGGTTGCGACTGAAACGAGAATAATTATGGCAACCATTAACAGTAATTACTTAAAACTAAAAGCGGGTTATCTTTTCCCAGAAATTGCCCGACGAGTCCAAGCTTTTGCGGCAGCTAATCCCGATGCTAATATTATCCGTCTGGGGATTGGGGATGTCACCGAACCTTTGCCCCTAGCTTGTCGCGAGGCAATGATCAAAGCGGTGGAGGAAATGGGCGATCGCTCTAGCTTTAAGGGTTACGGGCCCGAACAGGGTTATGCTTGGTTAAGGGAGAAAATCGCCGTCCATGATTTTCAGGCTCGCGGTTGTGAGATAAATGCCGATGAAATCTTTATTTCCGACGGTTCTAAGTGCGATACGGGCAATATTCTCGATATTTTTGGAGATAATAACTCGATCGCTGTTACTGACCCAGTATATCCCGTTTACGTCGATACTAACGTTATGGCTGGACACACGGGAGAGGCCAACGACCGCGGCGAATACGAGGGCTTGATTTATCTGCCAATTACCGCCGAAAATAACTTTACTGCCCAGATTCCGGCGGAAAAAGTCGATTTAATCTATCTCTGTTTTCCCAACAATCCCACCGGGGCCACGGCTACCAAAGAACACTTGACAGCTTGGGTTAATTATGCTAGGGCTAACGGATCGATTATCTTTTTTGATGCGGCCTACGAGGCCTTTATCACCGATGCCAGTTTACCCCATTCCATCTACGAAATCGAGGGGGCGCGGCAATGTGCGATCGAATTTCGCTCTTTTTCTAAAAATGCTGGTTTTACCGGGACGCGTTGCGCTTTAACCGTGGTTCCCCAAAGTCTCACGGCCAAAGCGGCCGACGGGAGTGATGTGCAACTCTGGAAACTGTGGAATCGTCGGCAATCGACCAAATTTAACGGCGTTTCCTACATTGTCCAACGGGGGGCCGAGGCGGTTTATTCCCCGGAAGGAGAAGCACAAGTACAAGAACTTGTCAAGTTTTATTTACAAAATGCAACAATTATCCGAGAAAAATTAACCGCCGCCGGTTTAGAAGTCCATGGTGGCGTAAATGCGCCCTACGTTTGGGTAAAAACGCCCCAAGGTCTATCGAGTTGGGATTTCTTCGATAAACTGCTACATACCTGCAATGTGGTGGGGACCCCCGGATCCGGCTTTGGGGCCGCCGGAGAGGGTTATTTCCGGCTGTCGGCTTTTAATAGTCGTGCCAACGTCGAGGCCGCTATGGAAAGAATTATCAGTAAATTTCCAGGCTAATGGTCAAAAGAGGGATGTTGGCGGAAGCATCCCCCAACAACCCCATCGGGAATTGATAGACTGTTGACACACCCAATTTTTCGGTAACTACTCACCGACAACGGCTCACCGATGCGACCCTTTTGGTTAGAATCCTTACAGGTAGAAAGATTAACGATCGCAATTGCTGGCCTACCGGCACATCTGCAAGGGATCAAGTTGGTGCAGTGGTCAGATCTGCACTGCGATGAACAGCATTTGCCTGTAGCTGTCCTGCAAGAAGCGATCGCCATTACTAATCAAGAAAAACCCGATCTCATCTTCCTGACGGGGGACTTTATTACCGATAGTCCCAGGCCAATTTTTGCCCTAGTTGATAGCATAAAAGCTCTCGAAAGTCAAGGGGGTATTTATGCTTGTTTAGGAAATCATGACAGTTATCCTCCCCACGCAAGGGAAACCGTCAGATCAGCCTTAACTAGCGTGGGAATTCGGGTACTCTGGAATGAAATCGCCACACCCTACGGCGAAAATTTTCCCATCGTCGGATTGGCCGATTATTGGTCCGGGGAATTTTTACCGCAAATCCTTGAGCAAATTGCTCCCGATATACCCAGACTTGTCCTTTCCCACAATCCCGATACAGCCATGGTTTTAAGGGATTGGCGCGTGGATTTGCAGTTATCCGGTCATACCCACGGAGGCCAAGTGACTATCCCGGGTATGGGTTCCCTACCGATAGTTTTAGAGAAACTTAGGCGATCGCTGCCGGAACCATATTGTCAATGGGTTCCCTTTCACCGGCAGTTTAGCAGAGTAGTCCGATACTGGCAATGGTCCGAGGGATTTCACCGAGTCGGGGAAAATCAATTATATGTCAATCGAGGCTTAGGAACCTATTTTCCCGGTCGTCTTTTTTGTCCCCCCGAAGTGACGGTAATTACTTTGATCAACAGCAGTCAGTAGTCAGGAGTCAGGAGCCGGTCGTCAGGAGATTATTTTTATTTATTCTCCCCATCACCCCACTTCCCCACTTCCCACTCCCCACTTCCCACTTCCCACTAAATAAATGACTGAGCAAGATACTGACTGGATAGGTTTGATGATCGGCAATTCTCGGCTACATTGGGGGTATTTTTGCGGTCAAACCCTGTTAGCTTGTCTCGATACTCCTCACCTGAACGAACCCCTAAGTAATGAATTTTTGCAACAAATTTTCCCTAAACTCTTGACAAATAAATGCAACTGTGCATTGATTGTCGCCTCGGTGGTTCCTAACCAAAGAGAATTATGGGCAAATTATGGCAATTTACGGAGAATTACTTTAAAAGATATTCCTTTACTGGATTTATATCCGACATTCGGCATCGATCGAGCTTTAGCTGTCTTAGGTGCGGGAAAAAAATACGGATTTCCCTGTTTAGTCATCGATGCGGGAACAGCCTTAACTTTTACGGGAGTGGATGGGGATAAAAAGCTAGTGGGGGGGGCAATTGTACCCGGGTTAAAGGTGCAATTAGCCAGTTTAAGGGAACGGACGGCAGCCTTACCAGAGGTGTCCTTACCGGAAAGATTACCGCAGATGTGGGCAAAAGAAACAGCAGAAGGGATAAGAAGTGGGATAATCTATACAATTTTGGCGGGAATAGAAAAATTCAGTCTGGAATGGTTAAATTTATATCCAGAGAGCGGGATAATTTTAACGGGGGGAGATGGGGACTTAATTAGGGATTACTGGCAAGAAAACGCCATTACATCACTCCTAGTGGATAAGACGATCATTTTTCAGGGAATTGCCGCAGTTAAGGGAATCTCCTCCTGTTTAATTGACAAAGGCGAACATATCTAGTAAAGTCGGGGAAAGTTTTCTCAACCTGGGAAATTTCTCAACAACTAGGCAAAAAATTCAGGATATAGTTATGGCGATCATTCTAGTAACCGGTTCTGCTGGTTTAATCGGTTCCGAATCAGTCAGGTTTTTTTGTGATCGGGGTTATACCGTCGTTGGCATCGATAATAATATGCGTCAGGTATTTTTTGGCGAAGACGCTTCAACGGAGTGGAATCGAGCCAAATTATCGCAAGATTACGGGGATAAATACATTCACCATGCTGTGGATATTCGGGATCATGAAGCTATTGCAGATATATTTAAAACCTATAGTCATGATATATCCTTAATTATCCACACGGCGGCGCAACCTTCCCACGATTGGGCAGCTAAGGATCCCTATATGGATTTTAGTGTCAATGCTAACGGAACTTTAGTATTATTAGAAAATACTCGTCAACACTGTCCCCAAGCAGTATTTATTTTCTGTTCCACTAATAAAGTTTACGGGGATAGACCGAATGAATTGCCTTTAGTAGAAAAAGAACTACGTTGGGAAATCTCGGAAAATCATCCTTATTTTGCTCATGGTATTGACGAGTTGATGAGTATTGATGCTTGTAAACATTCTTTGTTTGGTGCGTCGAAAGTGGCGGCGGATGTGTTAGTACAAGAATACGGGCGTTATTTTGAGATGAAAACTGCCTCTTTTCGTGGCGGTTGTTTAACCGGTCCAAGTCATTCGGGAACCCAATTACACGGGTTTTTATCCTACTTAATGAAATGTACGATGATTGGCAAAGAATACAGTATTTATGGGTATAAGGGTAAGCAGGTACGCGATAACATTCATAGTTACGATCTCGTCAATGCTTTCTATCATTTTTATCAGACTCCGCGAGTGGCTGAAGTTTATAATATCGGTGGTAGTCGCTTTAGTAATTGTTCCATGTTAGAAGCTATTCAAGAATGTGAAGCGATTGCAGAGAAAAAGTTAAACTGGCAGTATGTGGAGACTAATCGCATTGGTGATCATATCTGGTGGATTTCTGATGTGAGTAAGTTTAAAAATCATTATCCTGATTGGCAGTTAACCTACACAGTAACAGATATTCTCAAAGAGATTTTTAGTCAAAACGTTAGCCGTTGGACTTAGGGTAAATCAAGAATTATTCTGGTCAATTTTTATCTGCTAGTTTTCCCTCGTTACCAAAGTGATTTTTAGCAAAATATACTGCTAGTAATTAAGGGAATCTGTCAATTAGTTAACCAGAGGACATTAGTGATGTTATTAATAGCAATATTTACATCAAAAAACTAAACCAGATCATGTTTTAAGATACTATTATGTTAACTAAAATCTACAACAATAAAATTTTCCGATTTCTCATTGCTGGGGGAGTGGCATTTTTAATCAACTTATTCTTAATTTCTTGGTTCATTGACGACTTGGGATTCAATACCCCAATTCTGGCAAATGTTGCTAATGTTATTTCGATAGAAATATCTTTAATTGCTAGTTTCTTTATCTATAGAATCTGGGTGTGGACTGGGGGAGATTGGACAATTAGAGATGTAATTTTGATACAACTTCCTCTCTATCATCTCTCGGCAGGTTTACCAGTTTTACTGCGAATTTTTTTGATATTTCCCTTCTTAAACTGGTTAGGACTTAGCCCCGGAGTCAACACAATGATTGGGGTTTTAATCGGGGCTAGTATTAATTATGTCGCCAGTGATAGCCTAATTTTTAAACCTAAGAATAAGACAAATGAGACAGAAATGTACTATCCCGAAGGATTAGCACCAGCTTTCGAGATGGACGGTTACTCTCACCCACGTCAATCAAGGGATAACTATGCAGTAAAAACCTTATCAATAGTTATTCCTGCTTACAACGAAGAAGATTGCATCGAAAGCACTGCTCACTTAATATCCGAACGTTTAGAACGGGATAAAATTAATTATGAAATCCTGGTGGTTAATGACAATAGCAAAGATAACACCGAAGCAGTTCTGAAAAAAATCAACCAAGAAAATCCCCGCATTCTCTACATCAATAATTATTATCCCAACGGGTTTGGTTTTGCAGTGCGCTGTGGATTAGAAAATTTTAGCGGTGATGCAGTGGCAGTAGTAATGGCAGATAATTCCGACTCCCCCGATAACATGGTGGACTATTATTATAAACTGCAAGAAGGCTACGATTGCGTTTTTGGTTCTCGTTTTATCAAAGGAGGAAAAGTTATTGATTATCCCAGGCACAAGTTATTCGTCAATCGTTTGGCTAATCTCTTCATTCAAGTTTTATTTGGGCTAAAATTTAATGATACCACTAACGCCTTTAAAATCTATCGTAAGGATGTTATCGAAGGAATCTCACCTCTACTCTCTCACCATTTTAACTTAACAGTAGAGATGCCCTTAAAAGCAATCGTGCGAGGATATTCCTATACGACAATTCCCATCACTTGGCGCAATCGTACCACGGGGGTTTCCAAGTTAAAACTCAAGGAAATGGGCAGTCGTTATTTATTTATAGTTCTCTCTATCTGGTTAGAAAAACACCTTTCTCGAGGCGACTATAAGCGCAAACCTGTCCAAAAAACTAGACAAAAGTAACCAAATAAATTTAGAGGTTAAAACCATGTTAGACGAGCAAGTAACCCGACAAATGGAATACTTAAAGAGACTTTACGAAAGTCGCTTTAATCCTCAAGAAAGAAAAGCAAAATTAGCTCTTTGGAAAGTTTTAGTTGATAATTTTTTACAAAATCATGTTACTGTCAATGATACAGTTTTAGATATTGGTGGAGGTTACTGCGAATTTATTAACCAAATTCGGTCTAAAAATAAATACTTAATCGATCTTAATCCTGATGCAAAAGTTTTTGCTAATCCTGATGTAACGGTCTTGAATCTCAATATTCTCAGTATTAATGAGCAGCAAAAACTTGATATCAGATTTGATAAAATTTTCATCTCCAACTTTTTCGAGCATTTAAATAGTGCGGAAGAATTAATCGAAGTTTTGGGATTTTGTTATGACATTTTAACTCCGGGCGGATCACTTCTAGTGATTCAACCTAATTTTAAGTATTCTTATAAAGAATACTATGATTTTATCGATCATAAACTACCTATAACTCACCTTTCTTTAAAGGAGTTATTGGAAACAATTGGTTTTAGAATCGATACTTTAATTCCTCGTTTTCTACCATTTTCTACGAAAGGAAGACCCGCTTCACCCACCTTACTCAAAATTTATTTAAAATTTCCTATTTTCTGGAATTTCTTGGGTGGGCAGCTATTTGTCAAAGCCACCAAACCTAGATAATTACTGACAATACAGTGATTCAAAGTAACCTATAAATACTAATCAAGATTGTACAATTATGACTAGGCAAGTGTTAATTACTGGCGGTGCGGGTTTTGTGGGTAGTTCTTTAGGTTTAGGATTAGCCCAACGTTATCCCGATTGGAAAATTATCGCCTTAGATAACTTAAAACGTCGCGGTTCTGAATTAAATATTCCCCGTATCAAACAGGCGGGAATTGAGTTTGTTCATGGAGATGTCAGAAATGCGGAAGACTTAGAAGCATCCGCTTTGCCAGTGGATTTAATCCTAGAATGTTCGGCAGAACCTTCCGTTTTAGCTGGTTATACTTCCCCCGGCTATGTCTTGCAAACCAACTTAATTGGAACGATTAACTGTTTAGAATTAGCTAGACAAACCCAAGCTGATTTTATTTTTCTCTCCACCAGCAGAGTTTATCCTATTGCCTATCTTAATCAATTAAACTATACAGAAACAGATACTCGTTTTCAGTTATCTGAACAGCAAAATTTACCTGGGGTTTCTGCTTTTGGTATCGCGGAACAATTTCCCTTAGATTTGCCCCGTTCTCTCTACGGTTCCACTAAGTTAGCATCGGAATTGATTATTAATGAATATGGGGATGCCTACGGATTAAGAACTTTAATTAATCGTTGTGGAGTTTTAACTGGTCCTTGGCAGATGGGAAAAGTTGATCAGGGAGTTTTTGCCCTTTGGGTGGCTAATCATTACTTTCAGAAGTCCTTAAAATATATCGGTTATGGGGGTACAGGGAAACAGGTTAGAGATTTTCTTCATGTAGCTGATTTACTCGATTTAATCGATATTCAGATTGCTAATTTAGAACAATTCAAAGGGCAGACTTTTAATGTGGGGGGTGGGCAAGATTTTTCCTTGTCCCTTTATGAAACTACAAAACTATGTCAAGAAATCACGGGCAATAGTATAATGATTGAGGCAATTCCCGAAAATCGCACCGGAGATATGCCAATTTTTATCACTGATTCCCGCAAAATCACTTCTGTAACTGGATGGCAACCCCAGCGAGACGGTAGAAAATTAATCCAAGATATTTTTGATTGGATTTATAATCACGAAAAGGAATTAAAAGGTATTTTTTAACTGAACAATTATGCAGAAAAAATCTTTCAAATCACCTGTAGTCGTCAAAGGAATACTAATTATCATTACTGCCTACTTTTTTCTGGCAAATTTGCCTATTATTGATTGGCTAGAAATTGGTTTAGATGCTTCTTGGGCTTTTGCTATTAGTGATGCTGCCCATAAACAGTTAATTTTTGGACAAGATATTATCTTCACCTATGGACCCCTAGGCTATCTGGTTCATGGCACATCTTTAAATCACAACTTTTCCCAAATTATCTATTTTCGCTGGTTGATACACCTTTGTCTATTAGCAGTAGTTATTCTCAGATTATTATTTATTAAGGACTATAGCAATCAAATAGTTTTTGTGCTGTCAATTATTTTTGCTACCCTAGTAGGAAATCCCTACAACAGTATCGGCTTTACTGTTGATTATCAGATAACATTTATCCTTTTGATACTCATGTCTTTTGATAACTTTTTTCAAAAGTACATCAATTATTTGGCTATAGCTATTGGTATGATCAGTGGGTTCTCTATACTCACCAAACTAACTCTAGGAATTTATCTAGCAGGCAGCCTGTTTATCTACATATTTGTTAATATTGTTAGGGGATATTTTCAGAAGTCACCATCGATAGTTATAAAAAATGTTCTCGCCAGTATCAACTTAACTTTAACCATTCCTTCCATTGCCTTTATTTTTCTCTATCCAGCCTCTTATAACCGAGCCTTTATTCACATTATAGTTAATCTTTGCATTGCTGGAGGAGTAGCTTTAACTCTCTGGTTTATTGTCAGATCCCGCCGCCCATCGGCACCCCCCTTATTAAGAGAGGCAAGGGGTATCAAAGGCAGAATCTATCTTCTATTTAATCAGAACTACTTACTTAACTTCTTACCTCTGTTAGTATTTTATGGGCTTTATGGGTTACTTCTTATCCAAACAATTAATCTCAATAATTTTCCCTCTCTCATCGAATATTTGAGCAATTCTTGGGCATTTTCTTCTGGTTATTCCAGTGCGATGAGTATTGTAGGAAATTACCAGCATTTACTCATTGCCTTGCTCTGCTTGTCCTTAAGTTTGCTTTTAATGTCTCTGGCAATTATAGACCAAAACCCTAGTCTCGCTATTGCCTATATTTTTCCTATATTTTTATCATTTAAGCATGGATTTGTTAGGCAAGATGCTCACGTTGTTGTTTTTACACTTGTGGTTATTGTCTCAGCTTCTCTTTATACAACAATTATTAAAAAATCTCGGTTGAAGAAAATTGCTTATTGTGCTTGGGGAATAATTTTTTTGGGATGTATTATTATCACCTCTAGTCCTAATTGGACTATATTGGAAAATGCTCGCCAGTGGAGTAATTTCAGTCCCGATAGGGTGGCTAATAATATTGGGGTTGTCATTTCCTCTATCCTTAATCCCAGAGAATTAGAAATGCGAGGTGAAAGGAGTACAACTCAAAATTTACAAGTCATTGCTGCCGCTACCAAAATACCCGATTCTGTGCTGGAAAAAGTGCAAGGCAAAACTATTGATATAATTCCCTGGGAATTTTCACTGATTCCGGGCAATCAGCTTAATTGGAAACCGCGGCCGATTATTCAATCCTATTCTGCTTATACAGAAAAACTGGATGAACTAAATTATCAAAGCTTATCTCAATCTCCCAGAGATTATCTGATTTATCACTTTCAAGCTATTGATGGCAGACATCCTTTTTTTGATGAACCTAAAGCCTTTTCCTATGTGGTTTGTAATTATCAACTTGACTCGGTAAATTCGCCCTTCCAAGTCCCCGCAATCAAAACCAACTTTTATCTTCTAGAAAAACAAAAAGTCAGTCGTTGCATTCCAACCCCTCTAGGAGAGACTACTAATGTTACTTGGGATCAAGTCTATGAATTACCTACTCGTAATAGTGGGATTACTCGTGTTCAAGTTAAATTTGAATATTCTTGGTTGGGTAAAATAGTCAAACAACTCTTTAGAATCCCTCCCGTGATAATTAACGTTAATTATCTCGATGGAACTCAAGCCAATTTTCGCTTTGTTCAAGATAATTCAGCTAATGGAGTTATCCTTAGTCATTTACCGAGAAATGATCAGGAATTAATGGCATTTTTTCAAGGAAAATTACCACCACAAGTCAAATCCTTTAGCTTTTCTGTCAGTAATCCTCTGCTATTCTCCCCAGAAATAAAAGTAACGCCTTTTTGGGAAGTTGAGACTGGTTCATAATCTTTCTTGAAGCTTGAAAAGCGGTTAATATCTCTGGCAAATGGAGAATAGGGAACTCGAATCCCTGACCTCTGCGGTGCGATCGCAGCGCTCTACCAACTGAGCTAATTCCCCATATATAGACCATAATAGCATTTTTGAGCAGAAAATCCTAGGAACTGGCAAGGGATCGAGGGGCAAAAAATCGAGCGGCTTCTCTCTGGAAAACTTTAAAATGGAAAAAGTAATCTTGAGGATGATAACTAATGGCGATACTACGCTTAGAGAATGGGACAACCTATACCCAGTTAGCCGATATTAGTCTGGAATTGGCCAAATTAAATGTCACTTTAAACTATTGGCCGATCGAAAACGAAGCCACTCGTCAGCTACTTAAACAAGCTTCTCTGACTGACGAAGAAAAAGAAATAGTTTTAACCAGCTTAGACGGTTATTTTGAGCAACTTAAACAAGAAGCGGGTTATCAAGCCAGAGATTTAATCGTTTTACACCCTGAAATTCCCAATCTCGACACTTTACTGGCAAAGTTCGAGCGCTGTCACACCCACGCCGACGATGAGGTGCGTTATATCATTGATGGGGAGGGGGTTTTTGGCTTTGTCTTTGCCGATGGTTCTCAGGGGGAATTAACTATTCAACCTCAAGAATATATCAATGTTCCTGCCCATAGCGAACACTGGTTTCACCTCACTGCCAGTAAACGAGTTAAAGCAGTGCGTTACTTTACCAGTACCGCCGGATGGGTTCCCGAATATACGGAAACCGTCATTCGTTTTCCTAGTTTAACAGCCGTGTAGCCTTTGGTTTTTTGGCGATCGCTTTCCCAAAAAGACAGAGGAGTTTTGCGGGGATGGCAACGCCGGCAGCCACAATCTGTTAAGGGGTAAATTTGTCCTGTTGAAAATCTCCCGTCTAGTGCCTAGCTTGACGGGAGATTTTCTCAATTCGGGGGATTGGCGTGATAGATTTAGTCTAAGCCGAATTGATTGCCCCGTTTGTACTGTAAGTAGGCGGCAACGAACAAACCCGCTAGGGTAATGGGAATTAAGCCTAGGACAATCCCTAGCACTAAAGGTTCAATCACGTCTGTACTCCTTGGATTAGCAATTTTTCACCCGTATTTTATCGTAGCAGCGGTTGCCCTGGAAAGATAGGGCGATCGCACATACTTCTTAAGTGGAGTGTTGGGGTAGTGGGGTGTGGGGTGTGGGGTGTGGGGTGTGGGGGGTAGTGGGGAATTTAGCTGAAATTTCCCTATCTCCCTATCTCCCTATCTCCCTAAATCCCTGACTCTTATCTCCCGACTCCCGAAAAGGAAAACTTGCTATCTCACCATTAAGATAACTGCTCTACTCTAGGAGCGACCGAGAAAAAATTTTCTCAATGTGCCTTTACCCCAATAGCGATCGATTTCTTGCCAGAGATTGTGGAGACAAAAAACCACTGCTAGACAGAGAGTAACCGCAAGGATTTGAGAGAAACTTTCCCTTTGCCAAAATTTGGCCATTGCCTCCGAAATTACCCGCGTTCCCCGATAAGCTTCCAGAAAACCCTCGATCGAGCCGAGAATCAGTGCTGCTAGGGTATAAACAAAGGTTCTATACAGAACACTAACGTAACGGGGTCGATTTTCTAACCATTCTAGCTTCATGGCTGCGTCGAGAATGGCCACGGTTTTTGCCGCAATGATCGCCCCTAAGCTCGCTTTACCCAAAACGTAGGTAGTAATCGAATATTCTTCCAGAAATAATTTCATGATCAGAAGAATATAACCGAAAGCCAAGAAAAAAAAGAGGGCAAGAGAACCGATTTTTTTCAATTCCTTTTTAATTGCTTCCATTGATTTTTTTTGATATTTTCTGCCAAGATAGCGGTCGCGCTGCCGGATAGTCCTTTAACTATAAGCTATAGTTAATTATTTGTTGCAGCTATTCTCCCATCTCCACCAGCAAGTTTGAGCGCCGATAACTGAACTGATGCTTGAAACTAATTACGGCTTGCTGAATAAATCTAAAAACCTTGTTGTATAAGACTTTTAGACTTGTTTTCCCTCAAAAAGTGCCGACCTTTGGAGTGATTGGGGGGAAAATTCAGGTACTTTTTCCCTGAAAATTAGGTAATTGACCACCTGAAAATCGGTAAAACCCCACACCCCACACCCCACACCCCACACCCAGCCCCAAGGGAAAGCTTTTTCAGCAAACCCTAATTAAGGAAATATCACCACTACTTAAACAGTTTTTTCTTAAGTTTAGCCAGAGAACTCTGTATCCATAATTTTTTAAGTCGCAGGGGTTCTAAACCTTCTATATCAGCCGGATAATGTTTTTTAATATCAAAGAAATCATTAATTTCTCTTAAAATTGTTTCAAAACGTGGTAGTAATTTTTCGGGATTATAATCATCGAGAAAATTAGCCGGTAAAGAATTAACGGGAAAATTACGGACATAATTAAGAATACGTTCCAGATCGTATTGACTGGAATAAGCCCCGATTTTTTGACAATTGAAACCGGGATCGAGATAATCGGCTAGGGCGCTATTAACACTAGAAAATACCGTACAACCACAGGCTAAAGCTTCCAGGGGCGGTAAGCCAAAACCCTCCGTTAAACCGTTTACAGCCCAATATTCAGCCGAATCGTAGAGATAAACCCGACTGCGATTGAATAATCCCACTAAATCCTCCACATAGCTATCTAAAACCTTAACGCGACAGTGGGGACGGAGGGCGGGAACTAGACGATTGAGAAGATACTTTGAGGATTTGCGCCCCTGTACTAGGACATCGATATCTCTTTCTAAGCCTAAATTGAGAAATTCTGAGCCAATTTGATTAGGAAGATAGTAAATCAAAGCATTAGGAGCCTTTTCTCCCCAATACCCCATAGTATTACGGCTAACGGTGATAATTGGTATTTGGGAGGGTAAACGGAAGCCGTAACCTGTACTATGGGCATGATAAATGATATTATGCGATCGCAATCTTTGCACCAGTTTAGGAAGATCAAAACCCCAGCTAACCACAAAAATACTGTCATCCGAGCTTATTTTGGCGAGTATATCCTCTAAAAAAGGATAATTTAACTCTTTTTGACGATAAGTCACAATCTGGGCGCTACAAATTTGACTAGCCAAATTGACGGTTTTCATTTCTGCCCACAGTCCACCCCCACCAAAAGGAGAAGTAGTACCGGGCAAAAGAAAATAGAGGTTTCTCATCAGGATAATAGAAGTTTTGGTTAAGCGGTAGTTTGGAGACTTGGCTATTCTATACTTAATTATTAAGGTGTGAGGTATCTAAAGGCAATAGTCGATCGAGCATAAGTGTAATTACTACTAAATAAATTTTTTAGCCTTGAGTCGGCTATCAAGAGACTTAGCTAGTTAATTACAAATTCTGCTAATTAATAAATATTACTAAACCGCAACCAGCTAGATAACTGGAATTTCACGGGCAAGCCATTAAGCCTTAAAAGTATTGCTATGCAAGGATCGTAGCCGAAAAAGCAAAACTACGGGTTTCCCTGTGGATGCGGTTTATCAGAGAAATTAAAATACTTGACTAGAGGCTTGCTTGTTTGCTATACTAGCAAGCAAGTAAGCAAAACACACAAGGGGATTATTGGTCATGAAAATAAAACTTAAAAGATTAATAAAAAATTATGCATATTATTTCAAGAGCCACCTTAAGAATTTTTTGGGAAACTCATCCAGAGGCTCAGGCTGGTCTACGTTATTGGTACAAGCAAGTTAGTCAAGCAAAATGGCAAAGTTTCCAAGATATTCGTCAGGATTTTTCTTCGGCTGACTTAGTGGGTAATTTTATAGTATTCAACATTTGCGGCAACAACTATCGACTAATAACTTATGTTGATTTTCAACATAGAAGGGTTTTCATTAGAAAAATACTAACCCATGCTGAATATAATAAAAACCAATGGAAAAAAGATTCGTGGTTCAATAAATATTGATCTAAATCTCTGAATCTCCAAATAAGTAGGGAGGAAAAATTATTTGTAGGATGGGTTAGCGGTAGCGTAACCCATGCGGGCGTTGGGTTTCATGCTTCAACCCAACCTACGTTTATCTTATATTTAATTCCACCCACCCACTTATGAAAACTATAAATTATTAACTAAAAATTTTGTATCTCCTTCAGTCACCCCTATTTAAACCATAAAATTAGAGTTATCTTTATGTTTGCCACTGATAAATACTTAGAATTATTAAAGCAATACCCTCCTCGTCCTATTCACAATGAGGAAGACTTAGAAATGATGCAGGAGGTTATTAATCGCCTGTTAGACAAACCCCAATTAACGGCAGAAGAAAGGGAATATCTAAATGTTTTAGGGGCTTTAATTTATGAGTATGAGGAAAATCAAGAGCCAATACCTGATATTTATGGAATTGAATTGTTGAAATTCATATTAGAGGAAAGAAACCTACAAAAGCAAGATTTGCTATCTATTTTTGAAAGCAAGTCAACCCTGGATGATATTCTTGATGGGCAACAAGATTTAACTACTGTCTACATTCAAAAATTAGCCAATTTTTTAAATATATCTCCTGATTTATTTTTTCCTAGTTAGTCACAAAAAATGCGCTAGACAGTTAAGCTTATTTCCTGTCTTAACGCATAGGTTAACGGACTAAATCAAAGCCCGATAACGCCCCAAAGCCAGTAAAGGAAAATACTGCTGATAGAAATGATATTTCAGGTAAAAATGACAGGGAAAACCTGTACCAGTGAAGTAATCTTCATCCCATGTACCATTTTCTTTTTGGGTAACAAGAAGATAGTTAACGCCCTTTTCGATTACTTCTCGCTGATAATTACCGGTGACTTTCCCGACGGCTAATAAACCGATTAATGCCCAAGCAGTTTGGGAAGCGGTACTATTTCCCTGTCCTTTAAATTTAGGGTTATTGTAACTAAAACAGGTTTCACCCCAACCACCATCAACATTTTGACAACTGCTTAACCAATTGGCTCCTTTTTGCAATTGCTGGCGATATTTATTCGGTTCCAGAAAAGCCAAAGCAGATAATGCCCCACTGGTTCCATAAATATAATTTACACCCCAACGACCAAACCAACTACCATCAGCTTCCTGTTCTTTTTCCAGATAATCCAAAGCTTTTTTAACTCGATTTTCCTCCATTTTAACATCACAAGTACCTAACATTTCTAGAACTCTGGCAGTAACATCAGCCGTATTAGGATCGATCATTGCTTTTAGATCGGCATAGGGCAAAGAATTAAGCCAGTTTTGATCGTTATCGATGTCAAAAGCTCCCCAACCACCAGCTTTACACTGCATAGTAGCCATCCAATTAACTGCCCGTTTCATCACGCTTTTTTTAATATTTTCATCGGGCATTTTAATTAACTCTAAAGCCATCACCACCACTGCCGAATCGTCTAAATCGGGATACCAGCGATTATCAAATTCAAAAGCCCAACCCCCGGGGGTTCCGATTTTATTTTTAATCGCCCAATCGCCATAATCAAGAATTTGTTGATCGATTAACCATTGTCCCGCTTTAATCATAGCTGGATGAGCGGGATTTAGACCGGATTCAATTAGCGATCGAATTACCCAAGCCGTATCCCAAACCGGCGACACACAGGGCTGTACACAATAGGTATTATCTGTCTCAATGGCAAAATTATCCACCGCTTTTAAACCCCGGGCAACAATCGGATCGTAAACATCATAACCTAGGGCTTTTAAAGCTAACAGAGAATTTAACATCGCCGGGATAATTCCTCCCCAATCGCCCGTGTCTTCCTGTCGTTCAATTACCCATTTTTCCGCCGCTTTCAGACTTTCTTGACGGAAGGGAACTAAATCAGTTTTTTCTGCCCATTTAAACAGCCCATCTAACCAGAGGAAAACATCCGCCCAATCGTTATTTTTTGGTAACTCATACTTGACATTATTCACCCCTTCTGTATAGAGTTCATCGAGATTAAAACCCATTTTATACACGGGTTTTTTGTCGAAAACAATTAATAAAGGAACCGTACTTCCCCGCGCCCAACTGGACATTTCATAGATAGTAAAAGGGAAATTTTCCGGCAGTAGCATAATCCAAGCGGGGATAGAGGGAACCCCCTGCCAATCGTAACAACCAATCAAAGCGAGGTGCATTTTGGTGAAAATGCGGGTTTTGCTGATGCCACCTTTAGCTAAGATAAATTCTCTAGCTTTTTCTAAAGCAGGATCATTAGCGGGAATTCCCAATAGTCGCAGCCCCATGTAGGCTTCCACAGTGGTGCTAAGATCGCCACCATCACCATAAAATAACTCCCAAGCGCCGTTAGGACACTGTTGCTGACGCAGATAGGTGGCTGCTTTGTCTAGGGGGCGTTTTTTGTCAGTTTTCCAGATTTTGTGCAGTAAAATTGCTTCTGAGGTGATGGTGACATTAGATTCTAATTCTGCCCACCAGTAACCGTCAGAGTATTGGGTAGAAAGTAAATAATTTTGAGAAAGTTCGATCGCTTTCGCTGTTTTAGCGGCTATTTCGGTGATTTTTTCCTGAATCTGCATTTTTTCCGTTCGACAACCTCTAGGGACCACGAGTGCAAATAAGATAATCTTATTTACAAAGTTTTTAATAAGTAGCTAAAGAATGGGCTTTTGTTCCCAAGGAATCCAGTCAAGGAATTTGCTTTGGTTGCCAATTTCTTTTTTCTTTTGACTGATTACTGATAACTGATCAAGTACCCCCACCCCCCTGAAGACAAAAAGGGTACGAAACTCGCACCCCACCAGATTGATCTTCATTTAACTTACTTTTTCTTTTTGCCTTTAGCGGGCGGATTATCCTTCGCTGCCGGTTCCGGAGCTTTTTCCTCCACTTGCGGGGCTGCTGCTACGGGTTCCGGGGCTTTTTGTCCCATTTGGGCGGCTACTTCGGCGGCGAAATCCGTTTCTTCTTTCTCGATCCCTTCACCTAGTACAAAGCGTTGGAAACGACGCACCTGAATATTCTCTCCCAAAGCGGCGATCGCTTGTTTGAGCAATTCGTCAATACTGATGTTCTGATCGCGGATAAAGGGTTGATCGAGCAGAGAAAGTTCTTTCAAACGTTTTTCAATGCGGCCGGCCACGATTTTTTCTTTGATATTATCGGGTTTATTGGCTAAATCGTCCCGTCCCATCTCAATTTCTTTTTCTTTGGCGGAGATTTCGGCGGGAATATCGGCCACTTTCACATATTCGACGTTAGGACAAGCGGCAATCTGCATCGCCACGTCATTAACCAATTTTTTGAACTCCTCGCGACGGGCAACAAAATCGGTTTCGCAGTTCACTTCCACTAAAACACCGATGCGACTGCCGGTGTGGATGTAACTGCCGATCATCCCTTCTGCCGCTACCCGACTGGCTTTTTTCTCGGCGGAAGTAATCCCTTTTTGACGCAACCATTCGATCGCTTTAGTTATATCCCCCGCGTTTTCCGTCAGCGCCCTCTTGCAATCCATCATGCCGGCGCCGGTCTTTTCCCTAAGTTCTTTAACCTGTTGTGCTGTAATTTCTGCCATAAAATTCCTAACCTACTGCTTATAGTTGATCATGCCACGAGAGGGGCAGGTTTTACTGATCGATAGGTCCGGAAAGTTTCCCCCCGAACCTATTGGCGATCAATAGCTAATTTTCCCTAGTTATCGTCGTCTCCACTGGCAAATTCGGCGGCGTATTGGGAATAATCACCTTCTTCCTCGTACTCGGTTTCATCCTCGTAGTCTTCCTCGTATTCTTCCACCGCTGCTTGACCACCCCGACGACCTTCGATGATCGCATCGCTAATTTTGCCTAAAATCAGTTTAACTGAGCGAATTGCGTCATCGTTGGCGGGAATCGGCACATCTACCAAGTCAGGATCGCAGTTAGTATCCAAGAGGGAGATGATGGGAATGCCCAATTTTTGGCATTCTTGGATAGCGTTGTATTCCCGACGCTGATCCACTACGATGACTAAATCCGGCAGCCGGCGCATGGTTTTAATGCCACCGAGGTATTTTTCTAGTTTGCCTAATTCCCGACGCAGTACCGATGCTTCTTTTTTCGGTCGTTTATCGAGGGCGCCACTATTTTCTAATTCTTCTAATTCTTTGAGTCTTTCTACCCGGCCGCGAATGGTTTCCCAGTTGGTTAACATTCCCCCTAACCAGCGTTGGTTAACGAAGTGGCTACCGCTGCGTAAAGCTTCCTGTTTAATGATTGCTGCCGCTTGCCGTTTCGTACCGATGAATAAAAAGCGTTTACCGCGATCGGCTTCTCCTCGGACAAATTCGTAAGCTTCTTCGATTAATTGGGCAGTTTGCACCAAATCAATGATATGAACCCCATTCCGGGCAGTGTAGATGTACTGAGACATTTTCGGGTTCCAACGGCGCGTTTGATGGCCAAAGTGAACCCCAGACTCTAGCAATTCTGCAAGAGAGACAACGGGCATATTTTTCTCCTTTTCGGGTTTATCCTCCATCTAGGGCTGGATTTCTAGATTCCTAGAAACACCCGATCGCCTAGATGTGCGATTTTTGACAACTTTTCTAGTCTAACATAAGTAGTCGTGCAAAATTAATTTCTTGGTTGAGACAGGAGACAGGAGACAGGAGACAGGAGACAGGAGACAGGAGACAGGAGACAGGAGACAGCTATCAGTTATCAGATTTGAGTTTTAAGTGAGCAGCATTAAATAGAAGTTTCCTACTGTCTTTTCACTGATTAATGATTACTGTTTACTGATCACTGATGGTTCTTCGTTACTTGGTATGGTTCGATAGGGGGGCATAAATCGACTAAATCCTTATCTGGTAAGAGACTTAATTGATTAGTTTGCTCTAGAGCAAAAACAATTGACAAAAATCGCTAAATGCCTTTCTATGTAAGGGT
>NZ_JAPZQM010000332.1:0-2262 GCF_027530565.1 Microcystis sp. LE19-10.1B
GAACCCTTATTTAGAAAGGCATTTGGCGATTTTTGTCAATTGTTTTTGCTCTAGAGCGAACTAATCAATTAAGTCTCTTGCCAGATAAGGATTTAGTCGATTTATGCCCCCCTATTGAACCATACCAAGTAACGAAGAACCTGATTTCTTCGCGGGAACTTCAACAGGAAGCATCATTGCCTGTGGCCTTGCCAATGGAATGACCGCCACACAAATTTTAGGGTTTTATAACGAACATGGTCAAACCATTTTCAAAGAGCTAGACCTAAAAAAATTCTCCAACGTATGGCCAGAAGTATGGCGACGAATCAAAGAAAAAGATCCTTCCCTTCCCCTCTTTGAAGAAGAAGGATTAGAAAATGTTCTTAAGAAACCAAACATTTTTCCTGAAACTTTGCTCTTTAAAGACTTACCAAAACCGACTCTAGTAACCAGTTACGATACCTATAATCGAGAAGCCGTAATTTTTGTCAGTCGAGGTACGGTTCAACACAACGAAGATACTACAAACTACACTTCAGAACAATTAGATAAAAAGAAATTAGAAGACGCTAAATATAAAGCAAGATATGCAACTCTTCCCGTGTGGCAAGTCTGCCGTTCCTCTTCTGCCGCTCCCGTCGCTTTTGCGGGTTATCTGCTGAAAGATAAAGCCTATTTAGACGCTTTAACAGACTATGATCGTCCAGATAATGACAGAATTCGTCGAGGCGACTTAATAAAGAAAACAACAACAATACCTCAACATTCTGACGAAAAGTGTATTCCGTTAATTGATGGAGGAGTTGTCGCCAATAATCCTGCCCTATGCGCGATCGCTGAAGCAATTGAAAATGGTAAACCACTAGATAAAATTTTCGTAGCCTCGTTTGGGACAGGACAAGTTAATCGTCGTATTAGTGCAGAAGAAGCAACAACTTGGGGCGGATTTGATTGGGTTAACATTCATAATCAAATTCCACTAATGGATGTATTTTCAGATGGCTCCTCCGATGTCACAGACTATACCGCAAAAAAACTGTTGAAGGATAATTATAAACGTATCCAGCCTGTCATTACTTCCGATATTTCCACATTTCAGGCAGATGAAGCTAATCTCACAGCATTATCTCGTGCAGCAGACCATTATCTAAATCATTGTGGCGGAAAATAGCGATTAAAGAAATTAGCACAGCAATTGGTTAACGCTTAATATCCATTACGACATAAATTATAATGCAATTTTTAAGAGGGGTTAAAAGCCCCTTCTTCGCTTGGGTAGATAGTGCGATCGCCAATCACGTAGGATACATCCCATGCACCTTTTGCTTTTTCAAAACACTTAAATCCAAATTGCGATGCCTTACATTGCCCTAACATCTCCCGCATCATTCATTGCCCATACTGTCAGGAATTGTTATCGTACCCAAATCAGAGCGATAAAAACCTTCATCAATCAACCAATAGATACGGACAGGGCGATCTTGGGATTTTAAATAAAACCCCTACCGCATAGGATTATAACGAATATAATCACAGGGTAAAGCATAACCTCGTTCATCTCGAATTAATGGTATATCCAGCCCGTTGAAATTAGCTGATAAAATTAAAAAGGAAACCAACCAAACAGCAAACCATGCTAAGTAGTCGTGCAAAATAAATTTCCTAGTGAAGAAAGGCAAAAGGCAAGAGGCAAGAGGCAAGGGGGGGTTAGATATGTGTAATTAATTTTGCTTAGGTAGGGTTTGCTGAATAAATCTAAAAACCTTACAGGAAAGGGCTTTTAGCTTGATTGAGAGCTTCCCAAATGCACTTAAATCTGCTAGAATCTCTTAAAACCCTTGCATCACCCTTGCATCACCCTTGCATCTTCTCTAATTAGTGCTAATGTACCGTAAAAGCGAGTTACCCTCAACCCCACCAGAAAACTTCGAGCTGCCCTTTGAGGGGAAATTATCCCAAGACAATCGTTGGGTAATTATGGCCAACCTCATTCCCTGGTCAGAATTTGAAGCGGAATACGCATCACTTTTTTCAGAAGAAATGGGCACACCCGCCAAAACATTCAGGACAGCACTCGGAGCATTAATTATTAAAGAAAAATGAGGAACAAGCGATAGAGAAACGGTAGAACAAATCAAAGAAAATCCTTATTTACAATACTTCTTGGGGTTTTCAGCCTACAGCAATGAACCCCGGTTTGAAGCGTCAATGTTGGTTCACTTTCGAGAAAGAATCCCTCGGGAACTAATTAATAAAGTGAATCGCTTTATGGTCAAAAAT
>NZ_JAPZQM010000030.1:0-2297 GCF_027530565.1 Microcystis sp. LE19-10.1B
ATTTGCAGCGCAGCAGCAACATGAAGTGCATCCATCGCCGCTAAACCGTAAGTGCCAGCAATTTCATGACTCACTGCACCCTCCTCGACGTGCAGCAAGTTCTTGTTCTATTTCGTCTTCATTGAGCAGTTGCAATCCAGCTGCGATCGCCCGCTGTCGGATTTCCCATAACTTTTTGCTTAATGGTGTTTGGGGAATAAATTTAGCTTCTGGTGTTGTTTGTGACTCAGATTTAAGTATTTGAACAAATTGCCAAACTTTTTGTTGCTTTTCCGGGGTCAATTCTCGCCATTGCTCAAGTAAGCTAAACGGCTTTTACTTCGGATCACCGATATAGACTCCAAAAGGGTTATAGCTATTGGATCATGCAGGTTAAGCGCCGTTTAGCTTAGTTCTTCTTCTTTATCCATAAATACCTCGCTCTTAAATTACGCATTCCTCGAATCGTTGGCTGTCCAAGACATATTTGTGGATTAACTTTCGGCTCTTGTAGTAGATATGTATGGGTAGTTCAGGTGTTTTAGGTGGGAATTGGTTCACCCGGCCGCAAACTAGACCATTTACCGGTTTCGCGTAAAAAGCTTTCACAACCCACCACATCCCACTCCATTTCGATATAATCTTCTTTGGTGCGAATGTTAACGTTAATAGAAGGGTTCTTCGCTTCAAAGTCCGGTGTCTCGGTGAGATGACGTTCCTGATGTTGTGTTTCTACGGCATGATAGGTGAGACAGCGATCAACAAAATAGCAGTTAATACAAATACACATAGGTTTAACTCTATAGGTCTTTTCCGTTAATCTAGCTCAGTCTCTCCCCAAATAGGGCCGGTAAAAATTATATTTTTGTAAATTGCTCTTCTCGATGTCTTGTCAAAAAAACCTAGATAGTTTAGTTAAAGAAGTTTTTGCGATTAATCGGCAAGAATTGCCAGAAAATGCTTATTTAGTCGGTGGTGCTGTGCGAGACGCTTTATTAAACCGTCAGAAAGACTATATTGACCTAGATTTTGTGGTTCCCGAAAAAGCGATCGAAATTGCCCAAACTATTGCCCATCAGTATAAAGCCGGTTTTGTGGTTTTAGATGCCGTTCGTCAAATTGCTCGCGTCGTTTTTCCCCAGGGTACTCTTGATTTCGCACAACAGGAGGGAGAATCTCTAGAAATAGACCTAAAAAGACGGGATTTCACCGTTAATGCTCTCGCTTATAATCTCCACACCCAAGAAATTTTCGATCCTTTAGGGGGATTAAAAGATTTAGGCTGCCAATCCCTGCGGATGATTTCCCGCGAAAATCTCCAGGATGATCCCCTAAGATTATTAAGGGCCTATCGACAAGCGGCTCAATTGGACTTTGAGATCGAACCCCATACCCGTGCAACTATTCGTTCTCTTGCCCCTTTATTGCACCGTGTAGCCGCCGAAAGGGTGCAATCCGAGTTGAATTACCTTTTGCTCAATTCCCGTGGCAATAAATGGCTAAAAAGTGCTTGGGAAGATGGCTTATTATCTCTCTGGTTGCGTCGGATTACCCCCGCAAAAATGGAGCGAGTTATGGGGGTGGAAGCGGCAGCGGGATTTTTAGAATCTTTGTTACCGGAAAAATTTATCTTTTCCCCTTCTCAGTTACAGTTGACAAAATTGGCCCTATTGGTATCGGATATTTTGGCAGAAGCGGAAAAAGAGTTAATCGATCTCAAGTATTCCCGTGGGGAAATTCGCACGGTAATGACGGTAATTAAGTCTTTACCTCCCCTCAAAGAAGCAGATAATTTAAGTCTGCGGGAACAGTATTTTATTTATCTAAATACGGGAAAAGTATTTCCTGTCTTTGCCCTTTTTGCTTTATCAATGGGGATTAACAAAAATATCGTCGCTTCTCTGTTGACTTCCTATCTCGATCCCGATAATATTATCGCCCATCCCCGACCTTTATTAAGGGGCGATGATTTAATTAACCATTTACAGCTGAAACCCAGTCCGGTTATCGGTAAGTTATTAACCGAGGTACAAATTGCCCAAATTGAGGGCCAAGTTACAGTTTTTCAGGAAGCGATCGATTTTGCCAAAAAGTTATTATAAGTGGTTGGTTATAATTAAATTAAAAATGGATTTTAGGTTCGATCCCCCCTGCCCCCCTTGATAAGGGGGGTGCCGATCCCCCCTTAATAAGCTATCCCTTATAGGGATCTTTCTTAACAATTTTTGCAGTAAGCACTCCAACCCTTATCCTGACTTGATTTCAGTTTTTTCTTTGTCAGTAAGGGTGTCAACAAGGAATATTACAAATTGTTAACC
>NZ_JAPZQM010000075.1:0-8237 GCF_027530565.1 Microcystis sp. LE19-10.1B
ATTAGACCTCTTGCATAAATCCGAAAACAAACGATAGAAACAATAATGGGAGGGACTTTCAGTTAATTATTTATTAGTAGTTGATAATCTTCAAAAATGTTGCTGTACAAGGATCGACTTAAGACTTTTGCAAGAGGTCTAGTGACCGCTAACCACTTTCCCTGATTTCCCTACTATATTTTGTGTTTTTTGTCAAGGGGTTTTTGGGGTTTTAGTAAAGATGTGACGGGATAGGACTGTTTTGATCAGGACTATTATTGATGAAATCGATAGAATAACGATAGGGGAAGCTTGATTGTTTGCCTTAACCGACAATTTTTATTGTTAATCAACTTTGACCAGACCATCACCATGAATGAACCACCTAATAGCGCTGGCGATGAAATCCAATTACCCCGGGGAGAAAGAGTTGACCAGCTAAGACATCTGATCGAAACCCTACGCATTGCCGATGAAGTGGCCAATCGCGGTTATTTGATTACCAGCGCCGAAGTGGCCGATTTAATGGATATTAATCCAGGGGCCGTTACCAGTCGCGGCGACCATTGGCCGTGGCGAAATTGGGTAATCTCCCGGGTCAGACGCGAGGGAAACCAAATTCTTTGGCAATTGGAAAAAGTCGATTAGGATTAATGGCAACCATCAGTTAATTTCTCTCTTGACTTTTGTCAATTAGCAATTAGGGTTTGCTAAATAAATCTAAAAACCTTGTTGGGTAAGACTTTTAGACTTTTGGTCAATCAAAAAGTCCCAGATCTGGGAGGGATCGGGGGGAAAATCCCTGGACTTTTTCCCTGAAAATTAGGTAATTTACCAGATGAAAATGGGTAAAAACCTACACCCCACACCCCACACCCCACACCCCACACCTCACACCCTGTCCCCACGAAAAACTTTTTCAGCAAACCCTAATTATCTCGTCATTTTCCCCCAGCAGATGACGCGCAAAACGTCGAGCTAGGGGCGGAGCCGATACAAGTGTACTGGTAAAACCAGAAAATACCTGCAATCCCACTTTATCGGCGATCGCTCCCACCAGAGGCCGTCCCGAGGGGGCAAAGGCCACTAGGCAATGATGACAGCTGCCGGGGAGAGAGGCTAAAGAGGGCAGCAATGTCCCCACGGCGGCGCGTATTGCTTTTTCCCCCGTCAGAGGGTTTAAACTCCCGCCTGGATCGGTGATAATGGCGCTAATTTGCCCTAGATAAAGACTTTGATCCCGGAATTGTACCGCCCCCGTTTCTAAAACACTGGCAATTATTTCTGGGGTTTCTCTCTGCCAAATGCCCTGCTTTTCTAGTTGGGTGATTTTTTGCTCTAATACCAATCTGGCAGGAATTGCAGGCATAACTAGGGTGTTTAATTTGATCTCAGTGGGGGGAATTTTGATCACCTGGGCATGGGTAAAATAGACGGGAGCAGTAATACCGGATTTTTGCAGTAAAGACCGAGTTAATCCCCCGGCACAGACGATAGTTTCCCCGGCAGAATAATTATTTTTAGGAGTTTTTACGCCGGTAATTCTCGATGCAGTTTCAATTAATTCGATGACAGCTTCCCGAATAATCTTGCCTCCCAGACGCAGGAAAGCTTGTTGATAGGCAAGATTAGTTTTTTCGGCGTTAATGTGACCGTGGGGCAGTCGTAAAACTCCGGAGATAGCTGCGGGATTTAATAGAGGTTCTAAAGCGATCGCTGCCTGCGGATCGAGAATTTCGGGGGTAATAGCAAAGATAGCAAATTTTTCGGCCACAGTGACCGGATCATCTTCGGGGTTAACGGTGAGAATTAGCTCTATGTCCCGGTATTCATTATCTATGCCCAATTCCTGGGATAAATTGCGCTGAATTTCTCGACCTTCTTGATATAATTTTCTCTGGATTTCTGTGGTGGCCGACCAATAGGCTAAACCCCCGTAACTGTAGAAAGTGGCGTTGAGGGGATGGGTTTCTTTTTCTAATAAGAGGACTCGACTGCCTAGGTTAGCTAGTTCATAACTTAAGGCGGAACCGGTGATACCACCACCGATAATTATGTAATCATAAGTTGTGGTCATAATTGGGCTAATTTTTTCTCAATTAATCTATTCTATCATTATACTTGCTCAGTTCCCTGGTTCTGATTTAAGCAATAATTGCTATAATTAGAGGAAAAGTTGAAAGCGGGACTGGATAACTATGCAACAGTTAGAAACTAAGGGGATAACTGACCGATGGATTAAAGCTAGTTGGGAAGAATACTTAGCAGCAATTAACCACCTCCCAGAGAATCAAGGAAAAAGTTATTATTACAATGGCTATTATCGATTAGAAATGACTCCTATTGGATTTGAACACGCTAGAGATCATCACGTTGTCTTTTTGGGGGTGAGTCTCTACGCTATCCTCAAAGAAATTCCTTTTCAAGGACTCCCCACTTGTTCTTATCGTAAAAGAGGAATTAGAGAAGTGCAGCCAGATATATCTTGCTATCTAGGAGAAAAAGCGAATCTGATACCAAATGGGACTTCGATTATTGATTTAAATCAGTATCCTCCACCAGATTTAGTCATTGAAATCTCAAAATCTACCCTCAATGATGACTTAGGTAATAAACGCTTACTCTATGAAGAATTAGGGGTTAGTGAATACTGGAGTGTTAAGGTAGATGACCCTCAAATATTCGCTTTTGAAATAATCGATCGAGGTAGTAAAAGAATTGATATATCAAAGGTTTTACCTAATTTAAAACTTGCGGTTTTAGAGTCAGCTTTACAACAGGCACGCAGCAAGGATCAAAGTCAGGTGGGACGTTGGTTAATCAGTCAATTTCAAGGTTAACCCCATAAAATCGAGGCTAATATTATGCAACAGCTAGAAACTACTATCTCGACAGATTTATGGATTAAAGCTAGTTGGGAAGAATACTTAGAAGCAATTAAAAACTTCCCAGAAAATCAAGGAAAAAGTTATTATTACAATGGCTATTATCGATTAGAAATGACTCCTATTGGTAACGATCATGCCAGCGATCATGCTATTTTGATCTTCGCTGTTAGTCTCTATGCTACCCTAAAAAATCTGACCTTTAATGCCAAAGATAATTGCAGTTTTCGCAGGTCTGGTTATCGAGAAGTTCAACCGGATATATCTTATTATTTTGCAGAGAAAGCTAATCTGATTCCCTACGGTACTTCGATTATTGATTTGAATCAGTATCCCCCACCAGATTTAGTCATTGAAATCTCAAAATCTACCCTTAATGATGACTTAGGTAATAAACGCTTACTCTATGAAGAATTAGGGGTTAGTGAATATTGGAGTGTTAAGGTAGAGTATCCCCAAATATTCGCTTTTGAAATAATCGATCGAGGTAGTAAAAGAATTGATATATCAAAGGTTTTACCTAATTTAAAACTTGCGGTTTTAGAGTCAGCTTTACAACAGGCACGCACCAGAGATCAAAGTCAGGTAGGACGTTGGTTAATCAGTCAATTTCAAGGTTAAATCCTGCTGTTTTTTGGCAGCCGCTTTCTCCAATAAAGACTCGGCAAAAGCGATGGCATCTGCTGCCGAATTTCCTCCCGTTAATTGTGCCAATTCTTCCCTTCTCGTCTGACGATTATCAAGAGAAGTAACCCGGACAACTGTGCGAATTTCCGAGAGATTAGTGGGATTATCTTCGGCAATCATTTGTTTATAAACGCGAAAATGGTGATCAGCTAAAGCAGCCACTAAAGGTTGATGGGTAACGCACAAAACTTGATATTGTTGACCTAATTGATCTAATTTATCGGCAATTGCCTGGGCAACTTTTCCCGATACTCCCGCATCAATTTCATCAAAAATTAGGGTTGCTGCTGCCGATTGGGATTGGGAAAAACAGGACTTTAACGCTAGGAGAAAACGACTCATTTCTCCTCCGGAAGCGGTACTGGATAAAGGTTGGATTTTTTCCCCTGGATTGGGACTAAAATAAAATACCACTTGATCGACTCCCAGACTGCTAGGATTACCCGGGTCAATCCGACAGACAAAAATCACCTTTTCCATGGCTAAAGGTTTTAATTCCTGTACCAATTGTTTTTCTAGTTGACTAGCGGTTTGTTGTCGCAAAAAGGTCAACTGGGTGCTAGTTTCTCGATAGATGTTTTCCTGTTGCTGACAAATTTTTTCTAATTCTTCAATGGATTGTCCTTCTCCCGTCAACTCCGCTAATTCCTGCTGTAATTTCTGATAATAATCGAGCGCTTCGGCTAAACTTGGGCCATACTTGCGACAAATGCGCTTAAGTTGGACAATTCTCTCTTCTATCTCGTTCAATCTCTCGGGATCTGCCTCTAGACTATCCCCATAAACGTTGATTTCCTGTCCCGCTTCCACCACCTGATTTAATGCCGATCGCACCATCTCTAAAATTGGCTCTAAACTTGTATCATAAACCATCATATTTGTCAAGATATTTTCAGCTTTTCCTAACAAATCGGCGACGGCCGGTTGATCGCGATCGTTTTGGTAGAGGAGTTGATAGACTTGATAGCTGGAATTTTGCAAATCGACAGCGTGGGAGAGTCGGTTTCTTTCCTGTTCCAACTGTTCCAACTCGTCAGCGTCAGTTAAATTAGCTGATTCTAGTTCTTTTAGTTGATATTCTAATAAATCTAATCTCTGTAGGCGATTTTGTTCCGATTGCAACCTATTATTTAAAATATTCTTGCTTTCTTGCCAGTTAAGGTAGGCTGTGGCTACCTTTTCCCGCTGCCGCAGCAGCGATTCACCCCCGTAGAGATCTAATAATTCCCTCTGTCGATTAGCGTCCATTAACTGAACTGTTTGACCTTGGGCGGTGATTTCTACCAAAAAATCTCTTATTTGCGCCATTTGTTGGCGATTAGCGACGACTCCGTTAATCCGAGAACGAGAACGCAAGGAATTATTAGTAATCACTAATTCCCGGCTGATGGTCAGACTATTATCTTCTAATGGGTCAATTTCCTGACTTTCTAGCCAAGCAATTAATTCTGGAGTCAGAGAAAAAGTCGCTTCTAGGGTTGATTGTTGGCTTCCCTGACGGATGACGCGATGATTGACTTTACCACCGAGAACAATATCGATCGCATCTAATATAATTGATTTTCCTGCCCCCGTCTCACCGGTCAGTACATTTAATCCGTTCCCGAAAGTTAATTCTAAGCGATCGATGAGGGTAAAATTTTGAATTTGTAGGCAGGATAACATATATCAGTAATCAGTAATCAGTTGCTAAGTAGGTAGGCGTTAAAAATTATCAGACACCCCCCTTATTAAGGGGGGATTAAGGGGGGATTAAGGAGGGACTAAGGGGGGATCGGCACCCCCCTTATTAAGGGGGGACTAAGGGGGGATCGGCACCCCCCTTATTAAGGGGGGCAGGGGGGATCGAACCTAAAATCCATTTTTAATTTAATTATAACCAGTTACTTATTCTCATTATCTTTCAGCATCCCCTAATTTTCCCCGAAACGGTAGCCCTTCCCATAGACAGTATTAATTAGAGGTGTTTCTCCGGCCGCTTCGATTTTACGACGCAGTAAGCGCATCAGGGCAGGAACCACATTACTATTAGGTTGCTCCCCTTCTGACCAGAGATGCTGATAAATTTGTTCATGGGTGAGAAGTTGACCTGGATGGGTCATAAATAAAGTCAACAATTGTACTTCTTTTGCTGATAAACTGATCGTGCGACCGTGACGATAAGCCACTTGATTTTCGCTATCGAGTTCTAAATCAGCACATTTTAGTTTACTGCTATTACTAGCTTCAAAATTGGGAGAACGACGCAATAAAGCGCGGACTCTCGCTAATAATTCTCGCAGTTGAAAGGGTTTGACTAAATAATCATCAGCGCCGGCATCTAATCCCGCCACTCGATCGTCTATGGTATCCTTAGCGGTTAGAAACAAAACGGGAGTGGTGTCCCCTTGATTGCGTAAATATTGACAGATTTGTAATCCGGATTGCTGGGGTAACATCCAATCGAGAATTAAGAGGTCATAATTATTCTCTTGTGCCAATTCTAACCCCGTCCGACCATGATCAGCAATATCAACTTCATAGCCTTCTTGAGCAAGAATTTGTTCTAAGGGTTCGGTTAATTCTTTTTCATCATCAACGATAAGTATTTTCATAAAAGTAAAAAAGATGGTGTTGGGTTTTGGGGTTTTGGGGTTTTGGGGTTTTTTAGTTGAATCTCCCCATTTCCCCATATCCCCATGTCCCCATTTCTCCTAATTATCGATCTTTGGGGAATAAATTGCGCCATTCGAGAGGGATATAACTTTCAAGAAATCTAGCCATGGTTTGGTAATGACGCTGATACAAAACTCCCATATAGATAATACCAAGTCCTAGGACGGTTAGGGCAAAGGGAAAGAAAATTGAATCGGCAAAGATACGATAGGAGAGATAGGAAAGATAGGCAAATACTCCGACACCTCCGAAAACCACAAATAATCTTCTTTTTAGCAGGACGGATAATAACATCAATCCCAAGTTAATTAGACAGTACAAAAATCGTTGCGCTTCATTATCATCGATTAGGAGAGATAGACTAAACCAAAACATAATTAATCCGAATAGGTATAGCCAAAAAGCAAAATCTCCCCGACTGCGACGCTGACGTACATCAATTAAATAGGCAGTTATTAAACAGGCAATTCCAAACCAAAAGGATACCCACAGTCGCATTCTCCATATATATTCGTTCTCTCCAAATAGCAAAGGGGTTAAGTCCATTGACATATACCACAGACTAAAGGCGATCGGTGCAGTTAAAAAAGGAAATTTAACAAATCGCAAAGTTATTAATCCTGCGATAATCGTGCCTAATTCCATTAAAAACCAACCGCCTTTAGTCCAGGTATAGAAATCTGGATAAATGGCCATATTTCCGGCTTGCCAGTATCCTGTCCAGCGTTGTAAACCGTAGATTGCTAAGGGAGTCATTGCCACTGCCATGGTAAATAAAAGGCCGCCGGGGATTTTGAGATTTTGCTGAAAATAGAGATTTTTCCCCGCAAAAATAAAACAAATTGCATAAAACAGGGCGATAAAAAATAGTCCTGCACCACCGAAACTCTCCCAAGCTTCGTTCATAAACCACCCCAGGGCAGAGATAACAATTAATGCCCCAAAATAATAGGCCACATTAGCAAAATTAAAGCGAGGGCGATTAACTTCATCTTCTTGGGGATAACGGGATAAAAAAGCCGTCCATAAATTTTCAGCTTGGCTGGCAGTAATTAGGTTTTGTTGTACCGCCCAATCAAAATCTTCTCTTTCTAGTCTCATAATATTCTCTAGTCCTTAAGCTAAGATGTATTTTAACCGCTTATCCTAAGGATAAGGGAATAGGGCATAGGCGCAGATGTTAAATCCTGTAGTAAAACTTAACATTTACCGATTGCAACATCCGAAATCTGCAAAATAGAGTATAATTCAATCTATATTAACTATTATCGAAGACATCATGATAACTAAATCAGAACTCTATGAACAAGATTTTCAATTATGGCTGATAACAACAATAGGTCAGTTAGAACAAGGAGATTTTCAGGCATTAGATGTATCTCATTTGGTTGAGGAGTTAAAAGAATTGGGTAAATCAGATAAAAATGCCTTGGAAGGAAATTTAATGATTTTGCTGGCTCATTTACTGAAATTAAAAGTACAATCCTCCGCCCCTGAAAGCATGAAATCTAGCTGGTATAGCTCCATTGTCGAACACAGGGAACGAGTTGTCGCCTTACTAGAAAACACCCCTTCTTTGAAATCTCATGTAGCAATCGCCATCGATAAAACCTATCCTAAAGGTCGCAAAATTGCCATCAAGGAAAGTAAATTGGCTGACTTTGGAATTGCGATTCCTCCAGAGGAAGCATATCCCTTAGACTGCCCTTTTTCCTTAGAACAGATTCTTGATGAAGATTTCTATGGCTGATAATTCATATTTAATCCATCGGCTAAGACACTTTCAAAATGCTTCTAAAAAGTCTTCAAATCTCAAAAACTGGGAAGCTATACAAGTCACATCTGTCTCCCGATACTAAGCGATTCGACTGACTTTAAATAGAGCTTACAAGGCAACATCTCAAAAACCGCTGAGAGGTAAGATGAAAGCCACGACAGCATCTCTGGCCTCTCAGCCTATCGCCTGTGGCTGTTAGGTAGTGTCTAGCTAGTGACCAACTTCCAGGCTGAGACTGTTCTGGGGAGCCGCCC
>NZ_JAPZQM010000177.1:0-4454 GCF_027530565.1 Microcystis sp. LE19-10.1B
CCTTAAATGTATCTGGATACACGCCACACAAGCGTTTGAACTCTGTTGGCTTTAAAGTTTTTACTTGTTCGTAAGTCATCTTTCAATCTTAACTCTTGGACTATTTTATCCTATTTTGTCTAGACTTATGCAAGAGATCTATAGACATTAAAAACGCATTCGCTACCATCACCAAGAATAGCACGTCCTCGTCTTTTCCATTTCAGGTTTAGCTGATCGATTAGGTCTGGTGGCAATGAAAGCCAACCATTAAAACCTGTATCAACGATCGCATCTTGCGCGTAAATATTTCCTTCAGAGTCACAAGATCGAAAGTGAAATAATCGCCTCAAAATCCGCGTTAACGATTCCGGCGATCATACTAATCTCTTTGTCCGTCCACCAAATCGGCGAACATAGCGAGAACCGACTCGAACAATCCAGATTTGAGCATCTGGGTGACGGGCTTCGAGTCTATTGCAAGCAGATATTTCACGCGCATCAATTTCAAAGTCGCCAGTTTCAAGGTCAATTGCTACAATTTTGCCCTGATTACCCAATTCGACTTGTGGACGTATTTGAGTTTGATAAATCAGATCGCCACGCTGGGCAAATTCTTCTTTGCTATAGCGGGGTTGTCGGACTGTCATAGGATTGATCTTGTTGCAACTTTTGCCCCTCTATTTTAACCTAAACATCGGGAATCTTCGCTAACATTCCCCAACTGGGCCCACCAGAGCGGCATCGCATTTAGACCACAGCTTCAATCAATGGGCATGGTGCGTTCCCCAAAAATCGATCAGTGGAGCAGTAGGACTTGCATTAGCGAACGCACCCTACGGCTACCCACCAGCAAGCAGATTGGCGAGATGTTTGGTTTTAAGCCGCGCATTAGCGCTCAAATCTGTCAGGAATGGGTAAAAAGTCGATTTTTGGCAATTGTCGATCCCTCGAACCGGGCCCGGAAATATAAACTCTCTGGGCTATATGAAGAGTTGCTCAAGAGTTCATCTCAGCCCACGGTTATCCCTAGGTGGCAGCGATCAATAAAGTAGCTTAGAGTAGTAATAGTAAAAAACTCATCTTTGTGTACTTTGTGCCTTTGTGGTTGTTCAGCTAAGATACATAATTTTGGAGTGATTACAAAATGGAAAGTACATCAGTTAAGCTTTTTATTTCTTATTCCCACAGAGACGAGGCGCTCAGACAGCATTTAGATAAACACTTAGCTTCGCTGAAGCGGCAAAAAGTGATTGATTCCTGGCACGATCGCAAGCTTGAAGCTGGGATGGAATGGGCCAACAAAATTGATGAGAACCTGAACCAAGCTGACATTATCTTGCTGTTGATTAGTCCTGATTTTATTTACTCAAATTACTGCTCTGAAATTGAAATGGAACAGGCAATTAAACAGCATGATGCTGGTGAGGCGATAATAGTACCTATTATCCTAGAACCCTGCGACTGGAAATGGCTTGCTGTTAGTAAATACCAAGCTTTTCCCAAAGATGCCAAGCCGATCACAACTTGGAATAATGAAAACGAAGCTTTTTTGGACGTAATTCAAGGGATTCGTCTCGTCGCCGAACGTCTGTTTGAGCAGCGCCAGCAAAAATTTAAAGAGAAAAAAGCTGCACAAGATCAATATCTTAAGAAAGTTGAGGAGATTTTATCTTCTAATGGAGAAATTTCTATTCCAGCACAAGATACGCTAGATGAACTTCGAGAAGAGTTGAAATTGACTTCTGAAGAGGCTGAAGAATTACAAAACCGTGCTTTTGAGCCTTACAAAAAGTATAAAGAACATCTACAAAAATACGAGAAAACTTTTCTGAAGGTAATTCAAAAAGAATATCCTGTTAGTGATAAAACTAAAGCGGATTTGAAGCTTCGCCAAAGAGATTTAGGGATTAAACATGAGGATGCCGAGCAAATTGAACAATGGATTCTTGCTCAGGTAACAGTGGAAAGTCGAGAGCAAGTAAAAGCAGAAGAGTCTCAGATACATCCACAACCAGAGGCTTTTTTAAATAGCAGTGAAAACCCTTCCCAACTTCAACCAAAAACTGTAATATCTGCCGCAATATCTGCTGCTATCGATCCAATATTTTTAGAGCGTTGTCAACGAGAACTCGCTCGTTATATCGGACCAATGGCACAGTTTATTATGGCAGATATTCTTGCTGAACATTCACAAATAGAACGACCACAACTGGTTGAGTTACTATCTGGCGAAATTACCAATCCTGAAAAGGCAAAAGAATTTAAACAAAATCTATTATAACAAATGAATTAGTTTAATTTATTCACAACTGCGATTGCCTTTATTGTTCAGCCTTTTGATGGCAATTTCTAAGCTGGTTTTCATGCGCGTAAAAGCGTCAACTAAACGACCTACTTCGTCGTTATATTGTTTATCGAAATTAGCATCCATATCGCCTAAACTGACTGCTTCTGCAACTTTAGTTATTCGATTAATTGGTCGGACAACATACTGTTTCAGCCAGAGGTTTACCAGGAATATAGCTATCGCAAAAATCCCAGTAAAAACTCCTATGACGAGAAGAAAACGTTGATTGGCATTTTTATAAACTTGATCAGCAGGAACGTAAATAATCTTAGTCCCGATAACTTTGTTTAATTCCCAGCCAAATCCCTGATTGGCTTGATATATACCTTGTTTATATAAAACCTGTAATGATTGAGGAGACTTTTCTAGACTACTATGACAGCTTAAGCAGCTAACTTGAGTGATTTTAATAGGACGAGCAGCATAAAAGTTTTTTTGCCCATTGATCAACAGAAAACCTTGCGATATATTTTTTTCTCCCAATTGATCTTGCTGAGTTAATTGATCTATAATCTTTATCTCTTCTTCTGTTGCTTTATCCTTGATATTAGTTGGGTTAATCATAGCATCTTTATATGTATATTCTCCATAATGAGATTTATAGGATGTAGTAAAAATATCAAATACTTGACGTACAGCGTAGGAAGGAATAGTCTCTGATAAAAGTTGTTCTGGTGCTTGCTTCTGTAGCAGGGGAGTAACTCTGTCTTGGTTGTACTTGCGAACAGCGTCCATAGTTGAGATTAGAAGATTAGCGCGTGTGTTCATTTCATTCTCCACTGTGTTAAGGACAATACTATAAAAGACAACACTGCTGACAATAATCCCTCCCAAAAAAATTGTCAGCATTAGAGTGGTCAGTCTCTTGCTTAGATTCCAATCTTCCGGGATTAACTTAAAGATTTTCATTGTTTTGATCTTGGTCTCTAATTTGCGTTGGTGTTTGTTAATATATGAGGCTCTTCGTTACTTGTTATGGTTCGATAGGGGGGCATAAATCGACTAAATCCTTATCTGGCAAAAGACTTAATTGATTAGTTCGCTCTAGAGCAAAAACAATTGACAAAAATCGCTAAATGCCTTTCTATATAAGGGTTACATCCCTTATAACCCCCGTCCATTGCATAACACAAACCGAAGAGCCATATATGATCGCCACTCTTCAAGAAGAAGGGCTAATTCAAGTTTGAAGTACACCAGTACATGACTGATTGAAGAATACCTCAGATGGGATGCGATAGTCAAGGGATTTTTGGAGTCGATGGTTGATTAAATCCTTCACTCGGTCTACCTCGGCGTTGTCAGATAAAGAGATGAGAAGGCAAAATAGCAGGGATGATGTTAAGCGTATCTGTCTGAAAATGTATGTAAATCTGGACTTCCCCCGTATAAACATACTAGCTATGGCTAAAAGTCTTACAGAGCCTGAGTTAAAGCAATATAACACTAATGGACTACTGGACACAAAATCCTGAAGTCCTTACGCAGATAGGGTTTGAGGCAAAAATTTTCAAATTTGACCTTTCGACCATTATAGCTTGTTTCGGGGCAGAAAACCATCAAAAACATGGCTACAGAGGGAATCGCTGACTCTAGAGATTAATGACACCATCTGTTACAATAAGGTTAGCGATCACTATACAGCCAACTCTACGGAATCGCTCTACTCCAGATACAGTCAACGGTACAGCCATTTTCAAAGGGAAAATGTACCCAGTAGCCTCTTTTCAATTTTTTCTGAGAAGCGACCTGCAGTAAGGGTTTTGTTAATTTTTTAGTATTTCTGTATGGGGGAAGTCCAGTGATAAGACAGCAGCAGATGTGGTAATTTGATTCGCCGTGATTCCTTGTTTCGCTAGTTGCTTGACTAGCGGACTCAATATCTTTTGAAAAGCTGGCTTTAATTGATAGATAGTAATCACGGAATTTAGATCAACTTTTATAAATTTGAAAATTTTTGTCCAGAGATATGGAACTATAGAACCTGAGTGCCTGACACATCTTGTGTCAGGGGTAGCAGGTCAAGGACGACAGAGCAAAGAGTGAACACGGGAAAACCATATTCGGTCATAGTAATCGGAGAGAGCGTTCTTAGAAGAGAAACAGGGTTCTGGGTCAGAGTGGA
>NZ_JAPZQM010000041.1:0-2259 GCF_027530565.1 Microcystis sp. LE19-10.1B
GAGGGATTCTTGGTTCACTGACTCAAGTTGTCTTAGCAGGTATTTCTACCAACCAAAATAGAGCTTAAATCTCCCCAAGCGTTTAGGTCTGACGACCAGCTTCCGATATGCCCTATCGTAGCTTTTTTGAGTATATTTAATGCCGCCATCTTGTCCCTATCTTCTATATACCCACACAAACAAACATGAGTTCTGACTGATAGAGACTTTTTGACTAACCGACCACAATTAAGGCATTCTTGACTTGTATAGGCTGGATTAACTGCAATAGTTAATCGGCCGTATTTAATACCAAAATACTCTATCCATTTTCTTAATTGCGACCAACCCGCATCATTAATACTCTTAGCTAGTTTTCGATTACGCACAAGGTTCTTGACTTTTAAATCGACCTGAGCTATCAAGTCGTTTGACTGAATTAAACGGAGTGCCAATTTTTTAGCAAACTCTTCTCGTTGCCTACTTACTTTTAAATGTCCCTTGGCGTATTTTTGACTAGCTTTTTTGTAGTTATTAGACTGCTTTTGTCCTCTCTTAAACTTTTTCGACTTTCTTCTATTCAGTTTATTAAGACGCTTTTCGGCTTTTCGATAATACTTAGGAGGCTCTACTGTATTCCCGTTACTGTCAGCATAAAGATATTTTAACCCCAGATCTAATCCTAGGCAATGACCCGTCGATTCTAATTGTGGGGTTATATCTCTAGCATCGAGTTTTAGCATTAACTGGCAATAATATCCATCAGCCCTTTTAACTATTCTTATCCGTTGAATTTGCCATTCTTGAAAATAAAACAAGTCTCGACTACCAATTAGTTTTAACTCCCCAATGTTTTTTCCATCAGTGAAAGTTATTCTCTTAGAATTTCGATTAAGTTTCCAACCTGACTTTTTAAACTCAACAGAATGAGTACGTTTAGAGTATTTAGGATATCCTTTTTTACCAGCGATTTGGTTCTGGCAATTGTTATAGAACCTAAGAATAGCAGTCCAAGTCCGTTCGCAAGCCTGTTGACAAGCTGTAGAGTTAAGGTCTTTGACAAAAGGATATTCATCTCTTAATTGAGTTGTGTATCGATAAATATCTTTTTGTCCTACACCTTTATTGTCTTCCCAATATCTAAGACATTTATTCCGAACAAACTGTACTGTCCGAATAGCCTGATCAATGGCTTGATATTGAGATGGTTTTCCTCTAAGCTTGTACTCTAAAACAAACATTTTGCGTTATCGACCTACCACGCAAACTACTCTAGCATACTAAAATTAAATTGGCAACTATAGATTAGAGTTATTCTTAGTCGTGCTTCGTGTCACTGAGCCTGTCGAAGTGCTGTTCTATGCTGGCGGAACTTTTCATCTCCGAGGTGAAACCGAGAGCCTTCAAGCCGACATTATAGGTAAAGCAGATCGTTTAACCGAGTGAAGTCAATGTCACGTTCTGTTAAAACTCGCTGTCGTTTGGCTTCATCCCATTGAATACGCATGAGATACCCGAAATCAATGGAGAAAAATTGTTTTCACCCACTCTATGCTAACCTATCGCTCCCGAAGGCGAGGGACTAAGGGGAGAGGAATGTAAAGATTTATTAAATTGTAGCTTTTGATACAACGGGGGGAGAAGGAGTGTGTATAATCGTCGATAAGTCACCTAATGAACTTAACAAGGGTTAAACGTATGAAGAAGATCCAATATGTTTGCTCAATCGCTTTTATGCTGGCACTGGGAAGTTCCCTTTCGAGGGCGCAGGCGAGCCAGATTATCCCAGTTTCGGCTACGGGGACTGGAACATTTAACGGCTCGCCGTCGCTATTGATTGATGACTTCATTCCGCCAGAATATACTACTTGGAATACTGCTCCTAACGTTTGGTCGAATAATGCAAATCCCAATCCTCAGTACACGATTGATCTTGGCAGCTTGTACCAAGTTGAGGATGTAACAGTCTCAGTAGATAACAATGACGATTATGTTGTTCAGTATTCTATAGATAACTTAGCTTATTCCGATTTATTCACGATTTCGTCGTCTTATGGCAACGTGCCTGTCTCGCCAGGGGGAATGGACACAATGACCACCATCGCAGGTGATCCAGGGTATGTCCCTGAGATTGATTTCACCGGGAGCATCCCAGTTTTGCAATGAGTAAAAATACTCAGGCAATATCGCCGTTGAGATAAGCACAACGTAGCTTCAAATACTGAGGAACATTCTCTGCTTTCCATTGTGCTCCCACAATTTTCATTCTTGCACCTATTT
>NZ_JAPZQM010000171.1:0-8217 GCF_027530565.1 Microcystis sp. LE19-10.1B
GTGTGGGGGGGGGGTGTGGGGGGGTGGGGGGGGTGGGTGGGGGGGTGGGGGTGGGGGGGGGTGGGGGGGGGGTTTTGGGGGGGGGTGTGGGGGTTGGTGTGGGGCGTGGTGTTGGGCGGGGTGTTGATCGTGGTGTTGGGCGTGTTGTGGGGCGGGGTGTCGGGCGTGGTGTGGGGCGTGGTGTTGGGCGGGGTGTGGGGCGTGATGTCGGGCGTGATGTCGGGCGTGGTGTTGGGCGTGATGTTGGGCGTGATGTTGGGCGTGATGTCGGGCGGGGTGCGGTCCGTGGTGTTGGGCGTGGTGTCGGGCGTGGTGTGGGGCGGGGTGTCGGGCGGGGTGTTGGGCGGGGTGTTTATATTCGCCTTTTTCCGTCTTGATAATTGGCTAATCGGGCTTTTGGCGGGCCCTCAAGGGCGACTTTTTCCCCGTATTACCCTTCTACCGCTGCCGGGGTTAACCTCGACTCTACAACAATGGTTACAGCAAGACTGGGAAACGGCTATTAATAACCTCAATCAATACTTTCGGTACAGCCGCCAGTTTATTCCTGTCCTTGTCGCCGTTAACCGCGTTTTATCGCAATTCCCAGAGGCAGAAATTATCTATCGCGTCTCCCGTCTGGCAGAAAATCCCTCCGATTGGCAATTGTTAAAATATGCGTCGGCGAAACCGTTTTCTTTTCCTGACAGCCAAATCCGTCTAGATACTCCTGCTCGCGCCGCTGCCGCCGGTTTTTGGTATCTTCACCAACAGGACACCGAAAAAGCCGAAACAGCCTTTGCTGTGGTACGTTCCCTCGCCTACGGGGAAGAAATGTATAGCCTAGCCCAAACTTTACACCGATTTAGTCAGGCTGCAACTCTCGATAGTATCGGTTTCCTGAAAGTTGCCCCCATTGCCCCAGAACCGTCATTACGTCCGCAAACTTGGCAAGCTATCAGCAGTTTAAATCGAGTTATCGCAGAAGTAGCTTTAGTCCAGAGAAGTGACTCCCGAGGGACTAGAGATCGGATTATCGGGGAATTAAGGGATATAATCGACCGACAGGCTGCCAATTTACCCCTAGCAGAAAAAGCATTAATCCTTTCTATCGCCCAAAAATGGAAAACTTGCCTGTAGCTTGTAAGCTAAGACGCATTTAAACCGCTTATTCTTAGATTAGCCGAATCTCCCTCCCCTGCCCCTAGGGTTGATTCATAGTAGGGTTGATTCATGAATCAACCCTACCTTGAGGGGGTTTGATCCCCCCTGCCCCCTTGATAAGGGGGGTTTGATCCCCCCTTAATCCCCCCTTGATAAGGGGGGTTTGATCCCCCCTTAATCCCCCCTTGATAAGGGGGGTTTGATCCCCCCTTAATCCCCCCTTGATAAGGGGGGTGTTTGACAGTTTTTAACACCTACCGACAATCAACCTTACCTTGAGGGGGTTTGATCCCCCCTGCCCCCCTTGATAAGGGGGGTGTCTGACAGTTTTTAACACCTACCGACAATCAACCCTACCTTGAGGGGGTTTGATCCCCCCTGTCAGCCTTGATAAGGGGGGTGTCTGACAGTTTTTAACACCTACCTACTTAGTGCCAGATTAATTTCTTAGCTAGGATAGGCAAGAGGCAGCTGGAAAAAATTCTCCTGTCTCCTGTCACGGCTGCTGGCAGTAAGTAATTTTGCCGGCATCTGATATTCAAACTCAAGCAACTATGTGTCAACTTCTAGGCATGAATTGTAATGTCCCCACGGATATCTGTTTTTCCTTCGAGGGATTTTGTGCGCGGGGAGGAAAAACCGACGAACATCGAGACGGTTGGGGAATCGCTTTTTTTGAGGGTTTAGGTTGTCGAACTTTTATTGATGTTAAACCCTCGATCGCTTCTCCGATTGCGGAATTAATTAAAAACTATCCCATCCATTCTACCAATGTTATCGCCCATATTCGCAAAGCTACCCAAGGAGAAATTAAACTAGAAAACTGTCATCCTTTTCGGCGGGAATTGTGGGGAAAATATTGGGTTTTTGCCCATAATGGTCATTTAGAAAATTTCTCACCGGCTGCGGGAGATTTTTATCAACCAGTTGGGGAGACGGATTCGGAAAAAGCTTTCTGTTTAATTCTTAATACCCTACGAGAGACTTTTCCCCAGGGCAAACCTTCCCTAGAACAACTTTATCAAGTCCTAAAAACTATCACAAATTCTATCGCTTGTCAAGGAATTTTTAATTATCTTTTATCCGATGGTGAACATTTTTTTGCCCATTGTTCGACGAAATTAAGCTATATAATCCGTCAGTATCCTTTTGCCGCCGCTCATTTAATTGATGAAGATGTGAGCGTTGATTTTCAAGCTTTAGCTCATCCTGGCGATCAAGTAGCAATTATTGCCACTACACCCTTAACTGATAATGAAGTTTGGACAACGATTAATTCAGGAGAATTATTAGTTTTTCAGGAGGGCGCAGCAATTTTAAGTTAATCTTACCAATTGTCACTTTGTCGAGATTTTTCTAAATCAATTAACTGAGTTTTTAGCCCTAACCAATCTAATTGATGGGCGAGGCAATCTGAACCAATTTTTCCCGCTTCTAGATAAATGACTCGCTCGGCAAATTCCTCTAAAAAATCTAGTTGATGATTGACCATAATTATCGTCATTGAACTTTGATTATTTAATACTTCTAATAACCTGCTGGCCGTGCCTGTATCTAGAGCGGAGGTGGGTTCATCTAATAACAGTATGCTCGGTTCTAACAACAAAGCTCTGGTAATTGCTACTAATTGTCTTTGTCCTAAAGATAATTCTAACTCCCCGCGTTCAAACCACTGTTGAGGAATTTTTAACAGAGATGTCCAACGGTCAATTCTCTGATTAATTTCAGCAGGGTTAAGTTTTTTTAATTGCAGAGGATAAGCGAGAGCATCTCGAACAGTCATCCCTAATAACTTCGACTCTTGTGGCAATAAAACTATCTGTTGTCGCAGGGAAATAACCGGTATTTCCTTAATCGATTTACCTTGAAAATAAATATTTCCCGTGCTTGGTTCCTGCAAACGATTTAACAATCGTAAAATAGTCGTTTTTCCTGCCCCAGATGCTCCGACAATAGCTAACTTTTCTCCTTGCTTGATGCTAAAAGTAATATCTTCTAACAGATAAGCACTACCCCGTCGGATAGCTAAATTTACTTGCTGTAGTTCTAAAATCAAGATCGGTCTTTTCCTTACTTAGTTCAAACTTATTATATAATGAAAATAGCCCAATGAGTTCGGCAGGTATTCCCCATGGTTAGTCAAGTTAACAAAACCGAGATTATCTATCCTGAGAGCGACGGTAAACCGATGGCAGATAATACTAAACAATTTAACTGGATAGTGACGATTAAGCAGAATCTCGACTGGTTATATATCGATGATCCCCAGGTATTTGTAGCGGGGGATCTGTTGTGGTATCCCGTGGAAGGCCAGCCGAAAATTGCCGCCGCTCCTGATACGATGGTAGTATTTGGCAGACCGAAAGGCGATCGAGGTTCCTACAAACAATGGCAAGAAGATAATCTTGCTCCTCAAGTCGTCTTTGAGATTCTTTCTCCCAATAATACCTCCATCGAAATGGCCAAAAAATTGCTATTTTATGATCGCTATGGAGTCCAAGAATACTACGTCTATGATCCCGATGATAATAGTCTAGAAGCTTGGCAGCGAATTGGTGACAGTTTAGACAGTGTTAGTGAGGTTAATAATTGGGTGAGTCCCCGTTTAGGCATTCGTTTTGACTTAACCGACGAGTTAAAAATTTATCGTCCTGATGGCACTCAATTTTTGTCCTACAGCGAAATTAATCAACTACTGGAGCAGGAAAAGCAACGGGCTGAAAATGAACGCCAACGGGCTGAACAGGTCAATCAGCAGTTAGTAGAAATGGAGGCAAAACTGCAAAAATATCGTCAACTTTTTGGGGAATTACCTAACTAGGGTCTGCTGAATAAATGTGAAATATAGACGAGGTAAGGGGTTTGGGGCCTGTTTGGCGAGGCAGGTGCAAGATTTTAAAGCTAGTGGCTCAAAAACCTTGCATCTTGATCGGCGATTGCGTCCTGTAGGGGCGAAGCATTCGGGCAATAACTTATCGGTGAAACCGTAGATTTTCTATCCGAATGCTTCGCCCGTACTTTTTGCCGCAAACCCTAACTAAAATCTTCACTAGCGAAGGGAGTATAACGAAAAAAGAGGACTGGTTAGTCCTCTTAACAAGATTAGTTTTCGCTAAATGTTAAACACAGAATGATTGCCAGGCCTAGTAGGCTAGACCCATACTGCGGGTGGTTTCTGCTCCGAGATAAACCCGAATGCTTAGGAAATCCGTCGGACAAGCCGTTTCGCAACGTTTACAACCAATACAGTCTTCCGTGCGGGGGGAAGAGGCAATCTGGGCAGCTTTACAGCCATCCCAAGGAACCATTTCCAGCACGTCGAGGGGACAAGCCCGAACGCATTGGGTGCAACCGATACAGGTATCGTAAATTTTAACGCTATGAGACATCGAATTATGACTCCTTACCGAGTGTTCTCCATGTTAAATTTCGGGTTTATCGGTTAGTTTACCTTACAGCGATCTGTTCATCGCTCGATCGGTGACATAACTTTAAACTCTGTAACACTTGGGGCCAAATGGCGATCGCTAGTCAGGGATCGGGCAATTCTAAAATAGCCTTAAAGAATTACTTGCCGGGGTTACGGGGGGAACCGAAAAAGGTAATCTGGATCGCAAGATAATTTATTTCGTTTGCCAGTATGACAGAAATAGCGATCGAATCGATCCTACAGGAAAATCGGCTGTTTCCTCCCAGTGCCGAATTTGCCCAGAATGCCACCATTAAAAGCTTTGAAGAATACCAGCAACTCTACGCCAAAGCCAAGGCCGATCCCTCGGCTTTTTGGGCCCAATTAGCCGAAAAAGAATTACATTGGTTTGAAAAATGGTCAGAGATTCTTGACTGGCAGCCCCCCTTTGCTAAATGGTTCGTCAACGGCAAGATTAATATTTGTTACAACTGTATTGACAGACATCTCACGACATGGAGACGCAATAAAGCCGCCATCATCTGGGAAGGAGAACCGGGAGACAGCCGCACCATTACCTACGAACAGCTACACCGAGAAGTATGTCAATTTGCCAACGCTTTAAAAGAATTAGGCGTAAAAAAAGGCGATGTGGTCGGAATTTATCTGCCAATGATTCCCGAAGCGGCCATCGCTATGTTAGCCTGTGCCAGAATTGGCGCGCCCCACAGTGTAGTTTTTGGGGGATTTAGTGCCGATGCTTTGCGCGATCGTCTTAATGATGCGGCCGCTAAGGTGGTAATCACTGCCGATGGTGGTTTCCGCAAGGATAAAGTCGTTGCCCTCAAGGAACAGGTAGATCTGGCTCTAGCCGATAATAGCGCCCCCAGTGTGGAAAAAGTTCTCGTTGTCCAACGCAGCAAGGAACCCATCAATATGGTTGCTGATCGCGATTACTGGTGGCATGATCTACAAAAACAGGTATCTGCTAATTGTCCGGCCGAACCCATGGATAGTGAAGATATGTTATTTATCCTCTATACCAGTGGTTCCACCGGCAAACCGAAAGGAGTCGTCCACACCACCGGCGGTTATAATCTCTACACCCATGTCACCTGCAAATGGATTTTTGACCTGAAAGACACCGATGTTTACTGGTGTACTGCCGATGTGGGTTGGATTACCGGCCATAGTTATATCGTTTACGGACCGCTCTCTAATGGTGCAACCACGGTAATGTATGAAGGGGTTCCCCGTCCCTCTAATTTAGGCTGTTTTTGGGATGTCATCGAGAAATATCGGGTTAATATCTTTTATACTGCCCCCACTGCTATCCGCGCTTTTATCAAAATGGGTGAAGATATCCCCAATAGCCGGGATTTATCCTCTTTGCGCTTACTGGGAACTGTGGGAGAACCGATTAACCCAGAAGCGTGGATGTGGTATCACCGGGTTATCGGTAAAGAAAAATGTCCGATTGTCGATACTTGGTGGCAAACGGAAACCGGGGGGATTATGATTACTCCCTTACCCGGGGCAATTGCCACCAAACCGGGGTCAGCAACCCTACCTTTCCCCGGTATTATGGCCGAAGTGGTGGACTTAGACGGTAATCCCACCCAAGCGAATGAGGGGGGTTATCTGGTGGTCAAACATCCCTGGCCCGGTATGATGCGAACAGTTTATAAAAATCCCGATCGCTTCCGCAATACCTACTGGGAACATATCGCCCCCAAAGATGGCCAATATCTCTATTTTGCCGGGGATGGTAGCCGTCAGGACGAAGACGGTTATTTCTGGGTAATGGGGCGCGTCGATGACGTGATGAGCGTTTCTGGCCACCGTTTAGGGACAATGGAGATCGAATCAGCTTTAGTATCCCATCCCGCGGTAGCGGAGGCGGCTGTGGTGGGACGACCGGATGAAATTAAAGGGGAAGAAGTCTATGCTTTTGTGACTCTCGAGGGGCATTATGAAGCGAGTCCGGAGTTAGCGCAAGCATTAAAGGATCACGTTGTCAAGGAAATTGGCATTATTGCTCGACCGGGAGAAATCCGTTTTACCGATGTACTGCCAAAAACGCGATCGGGTAAAATTATGCGTCGTCTCTTGCGAACTTTAGCATCAGGTCAAGAGATTTCTGGTGATACTTCTACTCTAGAAGATCGATCGGTTTTGGATAAATTACGGCAAGGTGCGTAATTTAATTGCCGGTTTTTCCTAGCAGTTAGGGTGAGGAATAAGAGTTAATCTTATCTCACTCTAACGGGAGTGATGCTCGGTGAATATATTTGCTCAAGCACCAAAGCTAAGTAGTTGGACAAAAGTAAAGTTAACTGTGGGGTAAGGATTCAGGATTCAGGAGTCAGTAAGAATTGCGGCAATTTACATTTATTAAGATAGACAAAAGAATTTATGTCCGACTACTTATAGCTAATAATAAATCCTGTTTAAAAGGTATAGGGGAAGTGGGAAGTGGGAAAAAACAATCCATAACTTGGGAGTTAATCACACGATTAAAAACGGATTTGGTATAATAATAAAGATAAGAGCGAATTGAAATTATAGGAGTTTAATCAATGACCACCACCACTACTACCGATAATGATTTAAAAAGACTAGAAGATTTAATCCTCAATGGACAGAAGATAATCGAACATCGATTCAACGAAATCGACAATCGACTCACTACCATGGAAACTCGACTCACTACCATGGAAACTCGACTGATTGAGGTTGACAATCGATTGAAGGTGATCGAGAATGGACAAGCGGAAATGAAAGCTGATGTCAAAACTGTTCAAAAAGATACTACCGATTTAAAGATTGAACTCACGGAAGTTAAAGGTGATATTAAAACTCTTGATAGTAAATTTGATGACATGAATAAACGCTTAGAGAAAGTCGAAGGAACCCAAAAAAATCAAATTTGGACATTGATAACTGTCTTAAGTGGTTCCTTACTAGCCGTAGGATTTAGAAGTTTTTTTATCGACAATAATCCCTAATCTCAGCAAGAGAATTGCTATAATTTGCTCACTAAAACAATGAAAAGCGATCGCCTAATTCTTCGTCCTTGGCAACTACCCGCAGACAAAGAGTCTTTTTTTCAGATCTATCAAAATTCCGAAGTCACTTATTTTTTACCGAGAATTCGTCAGTTAGCCACGGATATTGAGAGTTTAAATGCCTATTTTTCCGCAAGATTACCAACTGTTCGTAATCAGGGTAATGGCAGAGATTGGTGGGCAATGATCGATCGAAAAAATAATCAGATTATCGGTTCGATAATTTTACAGAATTTACCCGATAACTACGGTTATCCTACCCCAGATATCGAAATTGGTTGGCATTTACGGTGCGATTATTGGGGACAAGGATATATGACCGAAGCGGCTAAAGTTATTCTAGAATACGGCTTAATCACCTTACAATGCCGATTATCTACGCAGTGGTTAATCCCGATAATTATCGCTCAATTCGTGTCACCGAAAGATTAGGAATGCAATCAATGGGATTAACGAATAAATAGGGCTTGCTGAATAAATCTAAAAACCTTGTTGGATAAGACTTTTGGACTTTTTTCCCCTCAAAAAGTACCAGATATGGGAGTGATCAGGGGGAAATTCAGGGACTTTTTCCCTGAAAATTAGGTAATTGACCCC
>NZ_JAPZQM010000647.1:0-3022 GCF_027530565.1 Microcystis sp. LE19-10.1B
AAAAGATATTTATCAGAAAAGTCATGATCAAGCTAGAGGTTTAAAGACTGAGCGGGTTCCAATTATTTTTATTAATAAATATTTTACACAATTCATACCAGGTAAGCAAGAGAGCTACGCCACTACTACCGAATCATTACCGAAATGTCTGGGAGTGGTGTCAAGATGATTGGTGCGAAAATTATGAAGAGATAAAAAAGAGCAAAAAACAGCAAAATCAGGCATATAAAGTTCTGCGGGGCGGTTCTTGGTTCAACGATCCGGATAACTGCCGTTCCGCTTACCACTACGACATCAACCGCCGCGACGACGGCAGCAGCGGCGGTTTTCGGGTGGTGCGCGGTGCTGGGAGGACTCTGTAACCCTTTTCCCCTTTTTTTCCTTTTTTCCCTTTTTCGATTTTTTTGAGCAAAATGTACTATTTATGTGGTATTTATGTACTATACAAGGATTGAGAGAATTATCTCTCTTTTGTTAAAGTGGGTTGAAACCTTGATTTCTCCTAGCCTGAAACGCGTAAATTCGTTAAAATTTTCAAGACTGACAGAAGAGACCACAAACGCGGGATACCCCTCCGCACCACCTAAAAGGAGAATCTAATGTTCAAAATCGATACTTGCTGTACTCTAGTACCCTACTTTGAAGTACAAGAAGGAAAAATTGCTGCGTTTAAGGAACTAAGCCCCAAGTTCATTGAGAGAACCCGCACCGAAGAGGGCTGTATCCATTATGCTTTCTCGTTTAGCGGTAATATTGTTCATTGCCGCGAGGGTTACGTCGATGCCGCCGCAGTTCTTGCCCACCTGCAAAACGTTGGGGAACTGCTAGACGAAGTTCTCAAAATCGCCAAGATTATTCGCCTAGAAGTTCACGCTCCCGCTTCCGAAATCGAAAAGCTGCGGGAGCAATTGGCTTCTCTTAACCCTCAGTTTTTCGTTCTCGACGAAGGTATTCGCCGCACCAGCGAAGCCTAACCCCGAACTGACAGAAAACGGATGCCCTATTCCCGTCTCGAAACGCACCGGATTACTTCTTTCTCCGGCGAGTTTGTCTTGCGCCCAACTATTAGAAAGATTGAGGGACAATTAAACTTTCAGTACATATCGACCATACGAGAAAAAGCGGGAGAAGAGGAGATAAATGGCAGCAAATTTCCATGTTCTTCCACTTTATTCCTGAAAGTAGAAATGATTGAAATCGTCAATTTCCACTTATTTTGGGACTGACATCACCCTGAGACTCCGAATATTCTGAAATTAGCAAGTAAACACGGCTTCCCAATTTCGGGAAAAAATTATGAATCTACGTTCTGTCAAGACTATCGTATTAAGCGGTATAGCCCTGTTGGTGGCAACTTTGCCCAGCCTCGCTCAAATTCCAATAGAGCCGATCCTTCTGACTACTGCTACTCGCTTCAATTGTGGTCCCCACTTAGAAACATATATAGTTCGTTCGCTAGATAACCGACGGGGAACTGGGATTCGTTGTGTCAAATTCAGTAAAGGACAGCAAGGCTCAAGCATTCCCCGTCTGTCCTGGTACGGGGAAGGAACCTGGGAAGGGGCTACCTACCGTCATTTGGGACAGGCGATTGACCGAGGCAGAATGTTGGTCGGGTTCGCGTCCGACATTCACGGTAACGGGGAGGATGCTAACTTCAACTATCCGGGTAATCTCGATATCCGAACGGTCAGACCAGGAGTGATTCGAGTGACTGGGGCTTGGAATGAGGAGTGGCGTTCGGCTTCCTCCGTTAACTACAACCCCTTACCCCGTCCCAAAACCTGCGGTAGCCATTTCAATCAATATCAGGTAACTGATTTGACAGGTGGGCGCAGAGGCAAAGGTCTGCGCTGTATGCTGAAAGAAGGTCCAGCCAACACAACCTGGTTCGGTAACGGGGATTGGGATGGCAACACCTATTCCCACCTGGGGACTCGCGGAAAGAACGGCTACGGGTCCGCAGATATCTGTCCACCTGAGCGAGTCCATGCCACTATTTTCGGAACCATCTGCAATAACTTCGACTACGGTTCCCTTACCTTCACCTCTACGCGCAGTGGCTTCAATGTCAACGGTGCTTGGAGCGAGAAGTGGTTATTGGTCAGGTGATTTGTCGAGAATTTCAATAAAAAAAGGTTGGGGCGAACATTAGCTCACCCCAACCTTTTTTGTCGTAATTATTTGATTAGAACTTAACCATTGATAGCGGGAGCAATCAGAGCCACGGGAGTCTGTTCGCCACTAGCTAAGTCTAAGGGTAAATGGATTATTTAAATCCTTTTATAACCCCCTATTATTCGAGTTCTTGAGGTTCAATAACCAACTTCATTCCCTGAATAATTAATTTGATTTTTTCCTGAGAAAGTCTTCCGATAGACTCCGTTAAAAGACGTTTATCAACCGTGAAAACCTGTGAAACATTAACAACACTGGATTCAGGTAAATTCCCTTCACCCTCATTCAATAAAACATTACCAATAGCTTTTGCTCGTCTCAAATTGGTTGTTAATGGACACACAATAACCGTCCCAATTTGTGACTGATTCAGAGCATCATTTTGCACCACAACACAAGGACGAAGATAAGCAGGTTCAGAACCTTGTGGTTCTCCTAAATCAATCCAATAAATCTCTCCTTGAAAAATCGTCATATTTACTCGGATAATTGGCGTTGATGATGCCGTATTCCCTCTAACATTAAAGTTTCTGATTCGTCCAATCCATCACTATAAGCTTCATTCCAACTATCCATTAATCGTTGTTTAGTTGTTTTTTGATTATTCAATCCTAATTGTTGATGTAACTGCTCCAATAACCATTTTTTATCTTCAAGAGAACAGTCTCGTAACTTTTGTTCCAGTTCAATTATCAGAGAAGATAACGCAACATCTCAATAAATGCTGGTAAGGAAGCCGAAGTCAACCTAGAAAATGAACCCGCACTCGTGAGAAAGCATCGACTTAGGTTGCACTGAGGAAGAAAATCTGCTTTAACTAAGGATATGCTTCTTCCCATCGAGA
>NZ_JAPZQM010000503.1:0-2962 GCF_027530565.1 Microcystis sp. LE19-10.1B
ACCTTTATAGAGACAGACATTGCCGCAATTTTTGTCAATTGTTTGCGATCTGGAGCGAACTAATCAATTAAATCTCTTGCCAGATAAGGATTGAGTCGATTTATGCCCCCCTATCGAACCATAACAAGTCCCGAAGAGCCGGAGAAAGTTTTAGGAGAGAATTATCCCCATCAAACGCTATAAAGGTATAATGCGTATATGTAATCCTGTCGAATTTATTTTACTAATGACTGAATCAGGAGATAAATCATGAAAATTGACTTCCCTAGTTTACCTCGTAACACTGAATTGCATCGTGAAGCTATTGAAATTCTAAACGAACGAATGGGTATCGCCAAAGCTGCCATCTTTAGGAGTGATACCTTTTGGAAACCAACTGACTATCTAGAAATTAAACATAATCTGTTTGCTGATGAAACTGTTGCTAGTCTTTATGAAAAAGTGGTACTTTGGCGTGAGCAAACTCAAAAACCCTAATGTTACAGTAATATGTAGCAACTTCCCTCACCAATTTAGCAGAATTATACTCATCTCAAGGAAGGTATGAAGAAGCTGAACCGCTCTTTTTACAAGCATTAGCAATTGCCGAGCAAGCTTTAGGGGAGAATCATCCTAATACTGTTAAGAGTCGGGAAAATTTACAAAGGCTGCGACAACAGCAACATCCATCGTCTTAACTGTGATTTATGTGTGGGATGGACTATGATTGATTATTGATGAAGACTTGCTGAATACAACACAATCATAGTATTCATTCAATCATTCAAATCATAGTTTAGACTTATTATGGGATTATGGGATGGACTATAATTGAATTAATCACTGATAACTGATATAGGCTATATTTGAAGAACTTACAAAGGTAAAATTATGACTATCAAAGAACAACTAATTCATGAAATTGAAACAGTATCCGATGAGGTAATAGAAGAAGTTTTTGACTTTTTATTATTAGCCAAAATCAAACATAATCGATCGCAAGAACAATCTAAACCTTTTGCACAATTTATAGAAGAACTCACTGCTGATATTCCTCAAGAAATTTTAGATACCTTACCAACCGATAGTGCAGAACAACATGATCATTATATTTACGGCACTCCTAAACATTAACTATGAAGCAAATTTTTGCCGACACCTTTTATTGGATCGCTTTACTCAACCCTAAAGATGACTGGCATCAAATCGCGCTTAATTATGCTCATAATTGTATCAATGATCAGCTAATAACGACAGATGGCATTATTGATGAGATACTGAACTATGCTTCATCTAGAGGAACTATTATGAGACAGAAAGCACTCTTGATGTGTACGCAAATGCTACGGGAAAAAACAATAAAAGTTATTTCCTATACACCAGAATTACGTCAATTAGGTTTTGAATTATATAAACAACGGTCAGACAAAGGTTATAGCATTACAGACTGCATATCAATGGTAATTATGCAACAAATGGATATTTTTGAAGTGCTTACCCATGACAAGCACTTTACCCAAGAAGGTTTTATTATTCTTTTTCAAAAAATAGAACTACTATAAAATGGAGTCAACGACTAAGCTAAACGGCTTTTACTTCGGATCACCGATATAGACTCCAAAAGGGTTATAGCTGTTGGATCATGCAGGTTAAGCGCCGTTTAGCTTATTAGGAAAAATCACTCTACTATTGTTCAAATTCGGAAAAGTTTACAAATGATGCGACAACAGCAATATCCATCGTCTTAACTGTGATTGATGGGATTATGGGATGTAAACAATGCAACTCAAAAACAAAAACTCCCCTTTCTAAACTGTTCTTTACGCACATCTCTCATTAAAATCCCATTATCTAAAACATAAAGAGGCAATCTGCTCATGACACAAATTACACTGCAAATCACCATTGAATCCCTTACAGAAGCAATTACGACCCTTGATCTGAGTGAACAAATTCTGCTGCGTGACTTTCTCGATGCTCAAATTAGACAGACAAAACTATCTAACGAAAATATTGTATTAAAACCTGCTAAAGAATGCTTTCGTCAAGGTTGGCAAGATGCCATGACAGGAAACATTCAACCAATCTCCGAATTATGGGAAGGAATAGATGCCGAATGATTTTTTTTGCTAGACGATTTAAGCAAGATGTACGAGAACTCTCCAAAAAATACCGACATATTCGTGAAATCCGCAAGATTATTGCAGATTATAAAACTTAAAGGTTTACCCTTATTTTATTAAAGTAGGTAATTTAACTATAGCGTTTCCCAATCTCATGAGGTACACCAAAATCTTAACTCCTGAATCCCGAATCCTGACTCCTGAATCCTGAATCCTGACTCCTGACTCCTGACTCCTGACTCCTGACTCCTCAAAACCTAAGACTCTGTACCTCACAACTATGGGAATTGCTATATGCAAATCAAAGATATGAACTCCGAAGAATTAAAAGCGTTAATTGAAAACACAATTGACGAAACCTTAGAATCTTACTTTGGTGATCCCGATGAAGGAAAAACTCTTAAAGAAGAAGTCAAACAACGTCTATCAGCAATAAAACAAAGACGCGAAGCAGGAAAGAAAGGAATTTCAGCAGCCGAGGTTTATCAACGTTTAGGATTAAAACCATAAATGAGTTATTCAGTTGAATATGAATCTGAAGCATTAGCAGATTTGGAGAAACTTGATCCAGAGATCAGAAAACGTATCGTCAATAAAATTGAATGGTTGGCTCAAAACTTTGAACAGATTACCCCTCAATCATTAACAGGAGATTGGACTGGCTTTTATAAACTCAGAGTGGGAAATTATCGCATCATTTATCAAATTGATTTATCTGAAAAAATGGCTCTTCGGTAATTGTTATGCAATGGACGGGGGTTATAAGGGATGGAACCCTTATATAGAAAGGCATTTAGCGATTTTTGTCAATTGTTTTTTATCTAGAGCGAACTAATCAATTAAGTCTCTTGCCAGATAAG
>NZ_JAPZQM010000054.1:0-10779 GCF_027530565.1 Microcystis sp. LE19-10.1B
GGGGCGTGGCGCCGCCCCCAAACCCCCCGCGCATTAGCTTTTCGGTGGGATGCTTACACGCGATTGTTCATATTTTTGTACCAATTTAAGAGTCACTGATAAGTGCTGATTGTCGGTATTTCTGCAAATGTGAGATGCACCCTTTGCAATTAGACGCAATCTCCCCTATTCAGAACGGCCAAGTGTTAGGGAATTTTCTGTTAAGTTAATAGCAGCCCACTCGTCGCAAAACTTCACTGATCACTGATTACTGATCACTGATTACTGATCACTGATCCTCTTGCCCTATTTTGGTAAAATCAACTATAATGGGGAGAAGTTAATCTTTGCCAAGCTTGAGCAGAGTTAAACTAATCCCTCAGTGAGCAAGCAATTGAATCCTATGCTTAAAATTGCCCTTTTTGGAACCAGTGCCGATCCTCCTACTGCCGGTCATCAAGCCATACTAAAATGGTTATCGGAACAGTACGATATCGTTGCGGTTTGGGCTGCCGATAATCCCTTTAAAAATCATCAAACCAGTCTCGAACATCGTCTGAGGATGTTAAATTTGCTCATCCGGGATATTCAACCCCCAAGAGATAATATACAACTGCGACGAGAATTAAGCGATCGACGTAGCTTAATTAGTGTGGAAAAAGCGCAAACAATTTGGGGAGAACAGGAGGAATATACCCTAGTCATTGGTTCTGATTTAGCTGGACAAATTAGGCACTGGTATCGTAGCCAAGAATTACTAGAAAAAGTCAAAATTCTTGTGATTCCTCGTCCAGGATATCCTATTAATCAAGATGATATTGAACAACTGCAAACATTAGGGGGTGATTGTCTGATTGCCGATGTCTTTGCTCCAGCTGTATCCTCAACAGATTATCGAGAAAAAGGCGATAAACAGGCTGTTCCCGCACCGATTAAAGATTATATCGAAGGTCAAAAACTTTACGCATGAAACCGCAAAATACCCTAGCTAATAAATCTCTAGCTGATTTTAAAGTGGGAGTTGATAACGTGATCTTTTCCGTTGATACCCAATTAAATCGGCTGCTAGTGCTTCTGATTAAAAGACGGGAAGAACCCTTTAGTAATTACTGGAGTTTACCCGGGACTTTAGTGAGAAATGGGGAATCACTGGAAACAGCGGCCTATCGAATTTTAGCCGAGAAAATTAGCGTCAATAATCTCTATCTGGAACAGTTATATACTTTTAGCAGTCCAGAGGGAGATTCCCCGGCAGCGGCCGCGAGTTTTGGGGAACGTTATCTATCGGTGAGTTACTTCGCTTTAGTGCGGTTTGAAGAAGCAAAATTAATCACTGAACGGGATTATAATATCACTTGGTATATGATTGATAAAGTGCCAGATTTAGCCTTTAATCACGGTCAAATTTTAGAATATGGCTGGCGAAGATTACGCAATAAAGTAGAATATAGTCCCGTCGCTTTTGAGGTTTTACCAGAATTATTTACTTTAAATGATCTTTATCAATTTTATGAGACAATTTTAGGTAAAAATTTTAGTGATTATTCTAACTTCAGAAATCGGCTATTGAAATTAGGATTTCTCAAGGATATGGGTTTAAAAGTCTCTCGTGGTGCCGGTCGTCCGGCTAGTTTGTATCGCTTTGATGAAAAAGCTTTTGCTCCCTTTAAAGAGCAACCGTTAGTTTTTGTTTAAATAGGAAAAAATATGAGAATTGCTATCGCTCAATTAAATCCCATTGTTGGAGATATCGAAGGAAATGCCCAAAGAATTTTAGAGGCCGCTCAAACGGCATTTAATCAGGGAGCAGAATTACTTTTAACCCCGGAATTATCCCTCTGTGGTTATCCTCCCAGAGACTTATTATTAAATCTGGGTTTTGTGGAGAAAATGTCTCGACAATTGCAATTATTGTCCCAACAATTACCAGAAAAATTAGCCGTCTTAGTCGGTTTTGTCGAAAAAAATCCCTCGGCAACGGTCAGAGGAGAAAAGCCGTTATTTAATAGCATAGCTTTGTTAAAAAGTCAAGAGATTAAACAAATTTTTACTAAACGTTTATTGCCTACCTACGATGTTTTTGATGAGGATCGTTACTTTGCTTCTGGGAAAGAAAGTCAATATTTTCAACTAACAGAAAATAATGTAAAAATCGGTGTAACTATCTGTGAAGATGTTTGGAATGATGAACAATTTTGGGGTCAGCGTCAATACGCGGTTAATCCCATCGCCGATTTAGCTAATTTAGGAGTGGATTTAATCGTTAATCTTTCCGCTTCTCCCTACAGTGTCGGTAAGCAAAAATTGCGAGAATCTTTATTATCCCATAGTGCCACTAGATATAATTTACCTATAGTTTATGTCAATCAAGTGGGAGGTAATGATGATTTAATTTTTGATGGTGACAGCGTGGCTTTTAACAGACAAGGAGAAGTGATTTATCGCGCCCAAGCATTTACTTCTAGCCTAGAATTAATCGAGTTTAATCAAGATTTGTTACCCGCAGTTATTCATCCTTTACCTGTCAATGAAGATGAGGAAATTTATCGAGCCTTAGTCTTAGGAGTGCGAGATTATGTGCAGAAATGCGGTTTTAAACGGGTAATTTTCGGCTTGAGTGGTGGCATTGATTCCAGTTTAGTTGCTGCTATTGCCAGCGACGCATTAGGTAAAGAAAATGTTCTCGCTGTGATGATGCCTTCTCCCTATAGTTCCGACCATTCCATTAGCGATGCAGTGGCTTTAGTTAATAATTTAGGTATCAAAAGTGAGAAGTTAGCAATTAAAGAAATTATGACCGCTTATGATCAACTTTTAGAGCGGCTTTTCGCTGGGACTGATTTCGGTATTGCCGAAGAAAATCTTCAGTCACGCATTCGCGGTAATTTATTAATGGCTCTCTCTAATAAATTCGGTCATTTACTATTATCCACTGGCAATAAATCAGAAATGGCGGTGGGATATTGCACCCTTTACGGTGATATGAATGGTGGTTTAGCAGTGATTGCCGATGTGCCGAAAACGAGGGTTTATTCCCTCTGTCGCTGGTTAAATCGGCACGGGGAAATTATTCCCCTCAATGTGATTAATAAAGCTCCTAGTGCTGAATTAAAACCCAATCAGAAGGATCAAGATTCTTTACCTCCCTACGAGATTTTAGATGCTATTTTAGCACTATTAATCGATCGCCATCAATCCGCCGAACAAATTATTGCCGCCGGCTTTGAGGCTGAAATTGTGCAGAAAGTGATTAAATTAGTTAAAAATGCCGAATTTAAGCGCAAACAAGCCCCTCCGGGCCTAAAAATTAGCGATCGCGCTTTTGGCACTGGTTGGCGAATGCCCATCGCTAGTCGCTGGGGTTAGGGGGTTTTTCAGTTATCAGTTATCAGTTATCAGTTATCAGTTATCAGTTATCAGTTATCAGTTATCAGTTATCAGTTATCAGTTATCAGCTATAGTCATTTCAATTAAGATTGAGAATATAAATGCCAGAGTTCATAAGGTTTTCATCGGTCTAGAGTGGATCAGAATTATCTGAAATGACTATATCAGATGTGAGTTATCACTAACCCAGGCGGGCGTTGGGTTTCATACTTCAACCCAACCTACGTTCTGATTACTGATTACTGTTTACTGTTCACTGAAAGGGGTATTCGTGAGAGAGGAAGGGTAAAGGGATTAATTCTCCTGTTGCCTCGCCGATTTGTACTTTCAAACCCTCTCCTCCCGCTTTTGTTTTCACATAACCCAAGCCAAAATCCTCCAGCACACTGGTGAGTAAACCGACTTTTTGCGCTTCTAAAATAATCGGGGTATTGCTGGGGACGGATTGGCTAAGTTTTATGCCCCAAAGTCTTTGTTTTACGCCTTTATAGGTGTTGAGACGGGCGATAGTTTCTTGACCAATATAACAACCCTTATCAAAAACGATCGCTCGCCATAAACCGGCCTCTAAAGGGTTATAGTCTTCGGTTAATTCTCGATCGACTGCCGGTCGGCCTTGATGGATTCTCAGGTATTCCCACACCTGCTCATCGGCGGGAGTAACGCCATTTTTAATTAAATTTTCCCAGAGGGGACCGGCTTCGGCGGCGGCAACGATTAAAGTATATCCGGGTAGGTCTAAGCCGGTACCGACGGCCAGTCTCAGGGCGGGTTCAGAAAGGAGATAATGACTATGCTGCACCCCCGTTAAAATCTGCTCTGGAATGGCGATTTTTTGCAGGTATTGCCCGCTTTCAGTACCGATTAGGGTAAAAATGGCAAAATTATCGGTTAAGTCGCTAATTTCCACTTTATCGAAGGGGAAAATATAGCGATCGATCAATTCCAGTAAAAATTGACGACGTTGGGGAGAAACGAGGATGAGGAGGGAATCATCGCCGGCGTAAACTGTGACAAAATCGAGGGTACGACCGGTAGAGTTAAGGAAAATTGTCTCACAACCCTGACCCGGTTTCAGGCGATCGATAGCGTTACTGGTTTGATTGTGGAGAAAACGCAGTCGGTCCTGGCCTTTTAATTCTAATAAACCCCAATCGGAGCGATCGATTAAAATTGTTTGGGATGCTAAACTTTGGGGATCATTGTGGTAATCTTTCAGAAAATTAGCGGCATACTCTGCCTTGATCGTGTCTAAATCTGCTTTCATTGGGGTAAATTAGCGAATAATTGCTTAATAATGCGCTCGGTTTTCGTTTCCAAACTCTGCCAATCTAGTTCACCGGTGGGGTCGAGGAGACTGGTATCGATGGTGACGCTCTCTCCTTCATCGGTGGGATAATCGAGAAAACAGACTTGAAAACAAAGTTCCCAAATATTTACAGTAACGGAGCGATCGAGATAAGTCAAACAGAGCAGATAACTGGGATAGGGATCTTGAATTTCTGTATAAGTTCCTTTCCAGAGGGAATTTTCTAACTGTTTACGCAGATTATCCAGCACCCGAATAAATGCCGGTTGCATTAATAATTGTGCCTGTTCCCAAGCGGTAATATCTTTAAATTTTGGATTCATCTTATCAGTTATCAGTTATCAGTTATCAGTTATCAGATTTGAGGATTAAGTGGGGGGATCCCCCCTGCCCCCCTTGATAAGGGGGGATCTGACAATTTTTAACACCCACCTACTTATTAAGTGAGCAATATTAAATAGACAAAGACATACATTTCAGCCCTAGAACTATTTTGTTTAACTCTTGGAGATGTCTAATGGCATTAACAGTGCTGTCTTTTCACTGTTTACTGGTTACTGTTTACTGATCACTGGTTACTGTTTACTGATAACTGATAACTGATTTAGGCTGTTACTAGGGTTGCTTCCTTAGCTGCCATCATTTTCATCAGGTCTAACATCCGGCAGGAGTAACCCCACTCGTTATCGTACCAAGAGACGACCTTAAAGAAATTGGCATTAAGTTGAATGCCAGCTTTAGCATCAAAGATACTGGAATGGGGGTCGGTGATAAAGTCACTCGATACCACTTCCTCATCGGTATAACCGAGGATGCCTTTCATCGGTCCTTCGCTGGCGGCTTTCATAGCGGCGCAGATTTCCTCGTAACTGGTGGCTTTTTCGGTTTTAAAGGTTAAATCCACCGCCGAAACGTTGGGAGTTGGCACACGGAAGGCCATCCCGGTTAATTTGCCTTTTAGGGAAGGAATAACTAGGGTTACTGCTTTTGCTGCTCCCGTGGAGGAGGGGATAATATTTTGACCAGCGCCGCGACCACCGCGCCAATCTTTTTTCGATGGACCATCAACGGTGGGTTGAGTGGCGGTCATCGAGTGTACCGTGGTCATTAATCCTTCCGCTAGTCCGAAGTTATCGTTAATAACTTTGGTGATCGGGGCTAAACAATTGGTGGTACAACTAGCGTTAGAGACGATCAGATCCTTAGCGGGATCGTACTCATTATCGTTAACGCCCAGTACAATAGTACGAACTTTGTCGGGATCTTTGGTGGGTGCGGAGATAACCACCCGTTTGGCCCCAGCTTCTAGGTGTTTTCCTGCCCCTTCCGCGGTGGTAAATAAACCGGTGGACTCGACCACATAATCGGCCCCGGTTGCACCCCAGGGCAGTTGAGCAGGGTCTTTAATCGAGTAACAGGGGATAAACTTACCATCCACGACGATGCCATCTTCTTTCGCTTCCACCGTACCCTGAAAACGTCCGTGGGTGGAGTCGTATTTGAGCAGATAGGCAATATTATCGGGGGGGACGAGATCATTGATACCAACAAACTCGAAATCAGGATTTTGGATACCCGCCCTAAAAACGAGGCGACCGATACGACCAAATCCGTTGATAGCGACTCTTACTTTTGTCATGAAAAAAACTCCTTTGCAGCTGCGATAAGCTTAGGCACGATCAAGAAAAAATAATTTGAGAATTGATTGGCCTCTAGAGAATCACTATATATGCTAATCAGCTTTTGTTGCTCGCTAGATGAAGTATAGAAAGATTTTAAGTTTCAGTCCTTCCAAGATAAAAAATCATCAATTTGCTATCCTAGTCATCCCTACCACCGGCATCGAGAAAACCTGATTAGGCTCTTCCCGACAAACGAGAAAGCAATTTTATAGCCTTTTAGGACAAGCTGACATTAAAAAATAATTAAAAGTTTTTTGAGAATTATTGCTCCCTAAGTTAAGAAGACATTAATTTTCCTTTAAAAGCTATTTAAAAACCCCGCCAGACTGACATAAATTCTCCTGGCCGGATTGGCAAAATATAGCTTATTTTAATAGTTTTTTGCGCCCCAAAAGGTTAGACTCTTGATTACAGTTTGAAAACTGACCGAGGGTTAAGTAGCTGGTTATAATTAAATTAAAAATGGATTTTAGGTTCGATCCCCCCTTAGTCTCCCCTTGATAAGGGGGGTGGGGATCCCCCCTTAGTCTCCCCTTGATAAGGGGGGTGGGGATCCCCCCTTAATCCCCCCTTGATAAGGGGGGTGGGGATCCCCCCTTAATCCCCCCTTGATAAGGGGGGCATCTGATAATTTTTAACGCCTACCTACTTAACCCTCTCGATGGAGAAATTGTCTATCAACTCTCTTAATCTCATCCTTCATAGATATCGGAGAAATATTCATGGTATCCGCACCAGAAAGACCCTTAACAGAGCAAAATCCCCTTTCTCAAGACGAACTCTATAAAACCCATGCCTATTGGCGCGCTTGTAACTATTTAGCTGTAGGTATGATTTATCTGCGCGATAATCCCCTGCTCAAAGAACATCTTAAACCCGAACACGTTAAGTATCGCTTACTTGGTCACTGGGGAGCGAGTCCGGCCTTAAGTTTTACCTACGTTCACCTCAACCGTTTAATCAAAAAATACGACCTCGATATGATTTTTATGGCCGGTCCTGGCCATGGGGCGCCGGGGGTACTCGGTCCGGTTTATCTAGAAGGAACCTATTCGGAAATTTACCCCGATAAAAGTGAAGACGAGGAAGGATTACAAAAATTCTTTAAACAATTTTCTTTTCCCGGTCACATCGGCAGTCACGTCACCCCCGAAACCCCCGGTTCTATCCATGAGGGCGGCGAACTGGGTTATAGTGTTTCCCATGCCTACGGTTCTGTTTTTGACAATCCCGACCTAATTACGGCCGTGGTGGTGGGTGATGGGGAAGCTGAAACCGGTCCCCTTGCCACCGCATGGCACTCGAATAAATTCCTTAACCCGATTCGCGATGGTGCGGTACTGCCAATTTTAAACTTAAACGGTTATAAAATCGCTAATCCCACCATTCTCTCCCGTATTTCGACCCACGAGTTAGAAAGTCTCTTTGTCGGTTACGGTTACACTCCCTACATCGTCGAATGTAAGGAGGATGAAGACCTCATGCACTGCCATCAAAAAATGGCCGCTACCCTAGAACACTGTATCAATCAGATTCGCTCCTATCAACAGGAAGCTCGCAGCACAGGAGTGGCTAAACGTTACCCCTGGCCGATGATTATCCTCCGGTCTCCCAAGGGTTGGACGGGTCCGAAAAAGGTTGATGGTCATAAAGTAGAAGGATTCTGGCGCGCTCACCAAGTCCCCATGGGTGCCATGCAGGAAAACCCCGAACACTTGAGAAAATTAGAGGAGTGGATGAAAAGCTATAACCCGGAGGAATTATTTGACTATACCACGGGTAAATTTAAGCCAGAATTTAAAGAACTCGCTCCTAGGGGTCATCGTCGCATGAGTGCTAATCCGCACGCTAATGGCGGATTGGTGCGTAAAGACCTAAAAATGCCCGATTTTCGTCAGTATGCCGTAGATGTCACCCACCCGGGCCAAGTGGAAGCAGAAAACACGGGAGTGATGGGGGTATTTTTGCGGGATGTAATGCGAAATAATATGACTAATTTTCGCGTTTTTGGTCCCGATGAAACTGCTTCTAATCGTTTAGCAGCTCTCTATGAAGTGACTAAAAAAGCTTGGTTAGCTGATACCTATCCGGAGGATTTAGATGGTAGTCAATTATCTCCCGATGGTCGTGTGATGGAGATGCTGAGTGAACATACTTTAGTCGGTTGGTTAGAGGGTTATTTATTATCCGGTCGTCACGGTTTATTTCACTCCTACGAAGCTTTTGCCCACGTTATCGATTCCATGTTCAACCAACACGCTAAATGGCTCGATATCTGCAAAAATCATGTGCCTTGGCGCGCTTCTGTTTCCTCTTGGAATCTGTTATTATCCTCGGTGGTTTGGCGGCAGGATCACAATGGTTTTAGTCACCAAGACCCCGGTTTTATCGATTTAGTAACCAATAAAAGTGCCGACGTGGTGCGGGTTTATCTTCCCCCCGATGGTAACTGTTTATTAAGTGTGGCTAATCACTGTCTCAAGAGTAAGGATTACACTAATATTATCGTTGCTGATAAACAGAAACACCTGCAATACTTGACCATTGAAGAAGCAATTAAACACTGCACCAAAGGTATCGGTATTTGGGATTGGGCAAGTAACGATGATGACGGAATCAATCCCGATGAACCGGATGTAATTATGGCTTGCTGTGGGGATATTATCACTAAAGAATCCCTGGCAGCAACGGCAATTCTGCGGGAGGAATTCCCTTACTTAAAAGTTCGCTTTATCAATGTGGTTGATCTGTTTAAATTACAGTCGGAAAGTGAACACCCTCACGGTTTATCGGAACGGGATTTTGATAGTTTATTTACCACTGATAAGCCAATTATTTTTAATTTTCACGGTTATCCTTGGCTGATTCATAAACTGACCTACCGTCGCAGTAATCAGGAACGTATTCATGTGCGCGGTTACAAAGAAGAAGGGAATATTAATACTCCCCTAGAATTAGCGATTCGTAACCAAGTTGATCGTTTTCATTTAGTAATTGATGTCATTGATCGCGTGCCAAAATTAGGTTCTGCTGCTGGTCATGTGAAAGAACGGATGAAAAATGCTATTATCGATAATCTCGATTATGCTTTTACCAATGGCATCGATAAGGACGAGATTACTAACTGGAAATGGCCCTATTAATTAGGCTAGAAAGTGGTTTAGGTGATGATAATTTATTAGTTTACCGATAAATTTCATCTTCCTATTCCACCTAAATAAAATATTCTTTATTTTCTACAGGGTGAGAGTATCTCAAAAGCTATTGACAATTGGTCAATCAGGTGCAAGATTTTGAGAGAATCTTCGTTCAAAACCTTGCGTCTTCATCGGCCAGCGTCCTGTAGGGGCGAAGCATTCGGACAATAACCTATCGGTGAAAAGGTAGATTTTCTATCCGAATGCTTCGCCCGTACTTATTCAGCAAACCCTAATTAGATTTAATTTACTAAGCCAATTAAAATCATCAATATTGCGAGTTACAATTGTTAAATTATAAACGAAAGCTGTTCCCGCAATAATGGCATCTCATAAGGACATCTTTCTGATTTGTTTTAAAGTTACTGCTTGGTTAATTACAGGTTGAGAGATGGGTAAAATTTGAGAAGCATTAAAAAATTCTTCAAAATAGACTTTATCCTGATGAGTTAACCGATGGTAGCCTAAAACTTCCAGATAGGATAAAGCAGATACATAAGGAGAATTTTCTGCAATAAACTCCCGGAGAAACTCATTTTCCAATTGAGCGGCATAGATAATAATATTACTATCTAATAACATGATTTAATCCCGATCAGGAAGAGAGCGATCGCACCGATTTTGTTGTTGCCACTGTTGGGTATCAACATCAGTAAAAGTATTATTATTAGCAATTTTTTTCAAAGCATTGGCCATTTTTTGACCGTTAGATCGATTTTCACCAATAATATTTTCTTCTAGTAAGGTAATATAAACATTAACAGGATATTCGGAGTTGATTTCAGGGGTTTCATCAAGCCATTGAAGGGTATTATTTTTCAAAATTGCTTTAAAGGTTTTTACCATAGTTTTCTCCGCCGTTAAATGATACAGGATAAATGATTCAGACTAGCCCTAACCCAATTTTAACACAAGACCAACCCAACAAACTCCCCTGAACTCAATCTTTTAAATTAACGTCTTTGGATCATTTCATAATCAAAAGTTCATTACCAGAGTGAAAAAATTAGGCAAAATGGTGATAGTCACTTTACCTGTTTTTAAGGCAGGCTAATTTATCGACGATGACTGGGTGAAAATTAATCAATGAACTACCCCGCCGCAAGCGGACGGGGTATCAGAATCAAAATAGACTCAATTGTAGATTTTGGTGTAGCTGCAGGTATTCTTTATCTTGTTCTTTTACATATCTCGCTATCATACCTTCATCCCCATGCTTTCCTAC
>NZ_JAPZQM010000309.1:0-2341 GCF_027530565.1 Microcystis sp. LE19-10.1B
GCTGACTTCACAACCAGCGATAGTATAATTATAGGAATCTGGTCGCCAATTTACTCGTTCATCTCCTAATATAGCGAGACTGATAACTGGTTTCTGATACAAATCAAAGGCCCGATAGTTATAAATATACATCCTCTGAGGAAAATTTTCTTCGTACTGGCTTTGAATTTCAATATGAATCAAAATCCAGACTTCTTCACCCCTGAGTAACCAGACTTTATAGAGTTTGTCAGCGAAACGTTTTTTTGTCTTTGCTGAAGCGGTAATCCGTTTGAGTTCTTTTTCTAGGGATTCGGGAATTTTTGTCCAATCAATCAATTGGTGAACTTCAGGAAAAAAGAAGTATAAAAACGCTTCAAAATATTCGCTTAATGCTTCTTTCCAGGGTTCATCATAATTGGCGGTTGTTTGGTTCATTTGAGTTGTCCGCTTACTCTTAGGGGTGAAGCGCGATAGCGTAACGCACCGATTTAATGATAGAGGTGGTGCGTTACGGCGGCTTGTTAATTTTGGTTTTTTGACCGAATTGATAGCCGCAAATACGCACCCTAATGGATTGTTTAAACTGGATTGTTTCAACTGCGACCTCTTCCCATGATTGATGTCCTCAGCCAGTAGGGTGTGTTAGCGATAGCGTAACGCACCAATTTAATGATAGAGGTGGTGCGTTACGGCGGATTGTTAATTTTGGTTTTTTGACCGAATTGTTAGCCGCCTAACGCACCCTACGCCTACTTAATTAAACAAAGAAATTACCCACTGGAATGCTCCCTAAAGCGGGCAAAGCACCAGTAAATCCGGTGATATTTATTAATAAATCATTGCTGGATTGGAAGCCAGCCGTGCTATCATTAATAACGAGGTAAGTTCCAGCTATTGCACCGGTTGTTACTTGCACTAAGGCTGCACTATTAATCCCTAATCCTTGATTACCTGTAGTCGCTCCATTGGCATCAGTAAATACCTGATTGACTAAATTGTCTAAAGTGGTAGCAGTGCTATCAGCAGCGCGACTGAAACTGCTAGGCGCACTCATAGCGGAACCACCTTGAGTTAATAAGTCGATTTTATCACTATTGATGGCAAAATCCGTGATACGATCGCTTGTTGATATGGGAGATTGGCCAAATTGGAAGACGAAGGTATCTGCACCTAAACCACCGGTTAAAGTATCAATTCCCGCACCTCCATTGATTTGATTATTGCCACTATTTCCGGTGATATTATTGTTACTGGCGTTACCTGTACCGTTAATATTATTAGTGCCAATTAGTTTGAGGTTTTCGACATTGTTGGGTAAGGTGCGCGTGAGACTACTTTGCCAAGTATCAGTAATGATAACTTCTCCTATTCCTCCTTCGGGGTTAATGGTAGCATTAACCGGATTTGACAGGGTTACTGTAAAGGCTTCATCAGGTTCATTGAGGTTATCATTGAGGATGGGAATGCTAATAGTAGCGGTGGCAGTATTAGCAGCAATGGTGAGGGTTCCTGTCTGGCTAGTGTAATCTACATTGGCGGTAGCATTAATGGGTGCAGTGGTATAGTTGAAGGTAATTGGTTGCGGATTGGGATTATCAACTGTGACGGTGAGGATGGCATTATTATCTTTACCTTCCACTACGGTGATGTCATTGATGGAGAGTTGAGAGGTGACAGTGGTATCATCATTGGTAATTGTCCCAGTAACTGCGGTGGTCGTACCTACTGTATAACCTGTCCCCGCAGCAAGGGTTAAAATGACAGTTTCATCACTTTCTACTGTAGTATCAGCAGTGGGGTCAACTGTTACAGTCGCAGTCGCTGAATTAGCCGCAAAGGTGACTGTATTGGTAGTCCCGGTACGAGTGTAATCGGTATTAAGCGTAGCTGTTCCCCCGATGGTGTAATTAACCGTCAAAGGATTGGTTGTGGAACCGGTACGAGTGAAGGTATAAACCAGATTTGTTGTCCCGTCTTCGGTCACGCTTGCGGGAGATAAGGTAAGGGTGATAGTAGGAGAATCTTCCTCGACAGGGGCAATTGTTACAACTTGATCGGAAAACTGTAGTTTTTGAATGCCGTATAAAGTGTCTATGCCATCCCGATTAGCTACTGAATCTGTTATCGTAAATACTCCTTGATTGCTGCTCCATGAATACTGAGAGCGATTGCCAGTATAGACGGCAGTATCATCACCTGTGCCACCGTAGAGAGTATCATTCCCAGAACCACCTTCTAAACGGTCATCTCCCTGTTCTCCAAACAAAGTATCATTGCCCCTGAATCCTTTCAAGGTATCATTGCCTAAACCACCAAATAGTTGATCATTAGCATTAGACGAGAAAGAGTCAGGACCATT
>NZ_JAPZQM010000183.1:0-44116 GCF_027530565.1 Microcystis sp. LE19-10.1B
CATAATACAGTGAGTTCTTTTCTTCTTCCGTGAATTCTAGGTTAATCATGTTTTTAATGAGTGCTTTGCTTCTAATTATGACTCTTAAACTATATTATTGTCCTTGAGTAAAAAATGCAAGTTGTAGCCGTGCAAAGTATAGCTAGTAGTGAAATAGGTTGACACACTGCGTTCAAAAGAACAAGGGGAAAAGTAAGGAATTTACTAACTCACTTACACAGACCTTTAAAAGTACCCCGATGGATAGGACAAATCTAAAGATGGAATGCCCATATAAACGGAACGTGATAAGCCCTTTCAGGCTCTGAGTATCGGTCGAAATACCCAGTAGTGACAAGTGTAAGCGCAAGCCTTCAAGGGTGTGAGATGTAACCAAAAGCCAACGCCTGACGGTAATAGTCAGGATATGCTAACAGGTTACGGTTTGATTGTAAGGATAGAGTCTAGTAGGAGTCTATATGACGAAATCGAGAGAAGGTAAAGGGTTCGGGAAACCGAAAACCACTAAGACTACGAATGTATGGAAAGCTATCAACTGGGGTAAAATCCAAAGATATGTTTTCAAGCTCCAAAAGAGAATATACCAAGCGGCTAAATCGGGACAGAATGCAAAGGTTAGAAGGTTGCAACGTCTATTGGTGAAATCATACTATGCCCGTCTATTAGCAGTTCGCAAAGTAACCCAAGATAATCAAGGAAAGAAAACAGCAGGAGTCGATGGAGTGATAGCAATATCCCCAGAGCAAAGGCTAAATCTAACCGAAGAAATCAAGGGAACACTTAAAGCAAAACCGTTAAGAAGAGTATGGATTCCTAAACCAGGCAGGGATGAAAAACGTCCACTAGGAATACCAACCATCAAAGACAGAGCTAGACAAGCGTTGATTAAATCGGCACTCGAACCAGAATGGGAGTCAAAAATGGAAGAAACCAGCTACGGTTTTCGACCCGGAAGGTCTTCCCATGATGCAATCGCCAGAATATTTACAACCATCAATAAAAGTAGCTACTTCGTATTAGATGCTGATATTGCCAAGTGTTTTGACCGAATTAATCACAACTTCCTACTGTCAAAGATTCATTGTCCAAGCTCCCTAAAGAAAGACATTAAACAATGGCTCAAAGCAGGAGTCTTGGATAACGGCGTATTTGAAGAAACAGAAACAGGGACACCACAAGGAGGGGTAATAAGTCCACTACTTGCTAACATCGCACTGGATGGAATGGCAAGATTAATCGAAACACTATTCCCCAAAAAGGGTAGTAAAACTCAAGCTGTTCTAATAAGATACGCCGATGATTTTGTAGTAATTTCACCATCACTCGAAATCATTGAACAGTGCCAAACTGCCATTTCTGAATGGTTAAAACCGATAGGACTAGAACTCAAACCAGAAAAAACCAGAGTGTGTCATACACTCAACCCCATTGAGTACAATGGGAAAACAGAAGAACCCGGTTTTGATTTTCTAGGATTCAATATCAGACAATATCCAACAGGAAAGTACAAATCTGGGAAAACAGGAGGGAGAGGAAGCCAATTAATTGGTCACAAAACCCACATCAAACCCAACCAAAAAGCAGTTAAAGCCCACACAGAAGCGATTAAAGGTGTAATCAAAAAACACAAAACAGCACCTCAATCAGCCCTGATTAGTCACTTAAACCCAATCATTAGAGGTTGGGCTAACTACTACTCAGGAGTAGTATCTATGGATACCTTCAATAAACTAGACAATACAATCTGGTTAATGTTAAGGGCATGGACAGTATCAAGATGCGGTAAAGCGAACCACGAAAAGCTGAGAAACTACTTTAGACCGGGTACAGTTAAACTCAGCAATGGGAAAGAAAGACACGAATCTTGGTTATTTCAAACCAAAGATGGTCTCTATCTATGGAAACATAATTGGACACCAAATGTCAGACATACCCTAGTACGCCCCGAAACTTCACCTTACGACGGAAATTGGACCTACTGGGCGACCAGAAGAGGACAAGCAATCGACACACCGACAAGAGTAGCCAAACTACTTAAAAAGCAACAAGGCAAGTGTAACCTATGTGGGCAGTATTTCACCCCATCGGATTTAATTGAAGTTGACCACATTCACCCTCTAAGCTTAGGCGGAAAGGATGAATATAAGAACCTTCAATTACTACACCGCCACTGTCACGATGATAAATCGGCATCTGATGGAAGCCTAAATCCATCTGGTTTGACAAAATCAGTAGTCAAACTAGATAATACAAGGCCAACCAAAGGAAGTCAAGCTGTATCCTTAACAAGGGAACAGTCAAACTAGGAGCCGTGTGAGGTGAAAGTCTCATGCACGGTTCTGAATGGGAGGGGAGGTCGGTGACGACCTTCTCGACCCCTAATAATACAAACGTAAAACTACTATGGTATTAACTCCGACAATTGGCGAAAAATCCTATAATCGTCAGGATTGGCAAAAAGGCTATCAATCCCAACCTAACGAGTACGATTACGAGGTAGAAGACATCGAGGGGCAAATTCCCCCCGATTTACAGGGTACAGTCTTTAAAAACGGCCCCGGTTTACTCGATATCGCTGGCACTGCGATCGCTCATCCCTTCGATGGGGATGGTATGATCAGCGCGATTAGCTTCAACCATGGGCGCGTACATTATCGTAATCGTTTTGTGAAAACTGAGGGTTATCTCCAGGAACAGAAAGCGGGAAAACCCCTTTATCGCGGTGTTTTCGGCACGAAAAAACCGGGGGGAATTTTCGGCAATGCTTTTGATTTGCGTCTGAAAAATATTGCTAATACTAATGTTATCTACTGGGGTGATAAATTACTGGCACTTTGGGAAGCGGCCGAACCCCATCGCCTCGATGCTAAAACCCTTGATACTATTGGTTTAGACTATCTCGATGGTATCTTGGAAAAAGGCGATTCTTTTGCCGCTCATCCTCGCATCGATCCCGCTTGTATCTTCGATAATCATCAACCTTGTCTGGTAAATTTTGCCATTAAAACGGGTTTGTCGAGTGCCATTACTCTCTACGAAATTAGTCCCACGGGTAAGTTATTACGTCGTCATACCCACAGTATACCTGGCTTCTGTTTTATCCACGATTTTGTTATTACTCCCCACTACGCTATCTTTTTCCAAAACCCGGTTGGTTATAATCCTTTTCCCTTTCTTTTTGGGTTAAAAGGTGCGGGGGAATGCGTCATCAATCAACCGGACAAGTTAACTAAGATTATTATTATCCCCCGGGATCCTAACAAAAGAGAAGTGAAAGTTTTAGAAACTCCATCGGGTTTTGTGTTCCATCATAGCAATGCTTTTGCACAAGGGGAGAAAATTTATATCGATTCTATTTGTTATCAATCCTTACCACAACTGGATTCAAATAGCAATTTTCAATCGGTAGATTTTGATAGTTTAGCTCCCGGACATCTGTGGCGATTTACACTAAATTTATCAGAAAATACCGTTACAAGAGAATGTATTCTAGAGCATTGTTGTGAGTTTCCCAGCATTAATCCTGCAAAAGTTGGTCGAGATTACCGTTATTTATACATCGCTGCCGCTCATCATGCCACTGGTAATGCTCCTTTGCAAGCAATCTTAAAACTGGACTTATTAACGGGAGAAAAACAATTACATTCTTTTGCCCCCCGGGGATTCGCAGGTGAGCCAATTTTTGTGCCTAAACCCGATGGAATCGCTGAAGATGATGGTTGGTTATTGGTAGTTACTTACGATGCGGCCAATCATCGATCGAATGGGGTAATCTTAGATGCTAAAGATATCACTAATTCCCTAGCAGTTATCCATCTTAAACATCATATTCCCTACGGGTTACACGGTAGCTGGACTAGACAATGTTTTTAAGTTAATTCTGTGGGGGTGGATTGAAAACCCACCTTGACTAAACTTTACTCTTGAGAGCCTTCTTGTAGTAGCCAAAAACCAGCGAAGGATTCCGATTCAGGGTTAGATTGAATGGCTAAAAAATGCAGATTATTGGCTTTTTGTTTAGCTTCTTCAAAGTTTTTGGCTTCGTTTAAAGTCTCGGCATTAGTGACGTTGACGAGAATCCAGCTATCACTAGCACCCGTTTCTAAACGTAGCAGAGGACGAGAACCAGTTTCTAACTTTAAATAGGCCATTTCTAACCCTGACATCCAACCAGATAATGGTAAAGCGCGGGGGGAAAAAATAACTAAACCGGGGATTTTTAGATTCTCATCTAATCCCATCCCTAGTATAGGCAAATTTTCTCCGAAGCTAATATCCCAATCTTTTAAATCATTAAAAGAAGACAATTCTAGCGTAACAAAAGCCCATTTATCTGCCTTATCTCCCCGGACAGCATCGGGAAGGGGAACAGCATTTAAAGGAGGATAATTAACGGAAGCGGTTTTAGTTAAATTTTGATCATAACCAACTTCTTGAGGGTAGAAATTAACCATTCTTTCTTCTATCCATCTAGTTAAAGCATGAGTGCGACGACTAGGGGAAGCGGGAATACCGATATCCTCGCAAGCTTTGCTAATCATGTTATTCATCTGACGACGGAAAAAGCGAATTTTTTTGGGAGTTACCCCCGCTTCCTTGATAGCTGCAGTAACTGCCTCTCCTAACCATTGGGAATTAACCATCGTATTAGGACAATAACTGGCATATTTAAATATTGTATCGGAGGAGCGATCGATTGTTGCCGGAGTTTCACAGATTAATAATTCCCATCTTTTTTTATTATTTTCATCCACCACCGGCCGCGAATAAAAATCAAGTTCCCAAATAGTCATATTTTTTTCAGTTATCAGTTATCAGTTATCAGTTATCAGTTATCAGTGATTCAGTTATCAGTGATTTAGTTATCAGTCATCAGATTTGAGTTTTCAGTGAACAATATTAAGTGGCAAGTTCCGAGATGTCTTTTCACTGATTACTGTTTACTGATTACTGTTTACTGCTCACTGATTACTGCTCACTGCTCACTGAAAAATCCCCTATTCCCGACAACAGTACGAACGCGGTAGATGGGACGTTTTTGGGATTCATGGTAAGTTCGCATCAAAATTTCTGCCAAAAGACCAAAACAGAGTAATTGTACCCCAGTTAAAAAGAATAACACGGCCAGGATTAACAAAGGTCGATCGCCGATTTCTTGTCCGAAACCGAGTTTGAGAATAGTCAGATAAGTGCCTAGAATAATCCCCACTACCATCGATAACAGTCCGTAGAGTCCAAAAATGTGCATCGGACGGGTGAGGAACTTTTTCATAAAAAAGACAGTAAATAAGTCCATAATCACGCGAATTGTGCGACCTAAACCATATTTACTCTGTCCGAACCGTCTAGCGTGGTGATTAACGGGAATTTCGGTTATTTTTGCCCCTTCAATAAAAGCCAATGCGGGTAAAAAGCGATGTAATTCCCCGTAGAGATTCATATCGGCGACTAATTCGGCTCGATAGGCTTTCAAAGAACAACCGTAGTCGTGTAATTTGACCCCTGTAACCTTTGCTATCAGCCAATTAGCTATTTTTGAGGGTAAAAGCCGTTTTACCCGGTCATCTTGGCGATTTTTGCGCCAGCCACTCACGAGGTCATAACCTTCCTCTAATTTGGCCAATAATAGGGGTATATCATTGGGATCGTTCTGTAAATCGCCGTCGAGGGTAACGATTATCTGTCCCGTGGCATAATTAAATCCGGCAGCCATGGCGGGGGTTTGTCCGTAGTTGCGTCGCAATATTACCGCCTTGAGATCATCGCGATTTTTGGCTAAATTAGTTAAAACCTCGGTGGAACCGTCCTTAGAACCGTCGTCAACACAGATTATCTCGTAGTTAATTTGATAAGAACGCAAAATCGTGGCGATACTCTCGACGAGATGGGGGATACTGTCCACTTCGTTATAAATGGGAACCACTACCGATAAAGTCTGGATGGCAGCCTGCGGGTTTGGTTCGTTGACACTGATGGACGGTGTAATCGGGGACATATTTGACTGACGCGGGGACGTTTTGGGGCGATTGTATCACAATTCAGTTATCAGTTATCAGTTATCAGTTATCAGTTATCAGTCATCAGTTCACTGATTACTGTTTACTGTTCACTGTCCACTGTTCCCTGAAAATACCCCCCACTTCCCACTTCCCCACTTCCCCACTTCCCACACCCTACACCCCACACCCTACACCCCAATTCCCACTTCCCCACACCCCACACCCCACACCCCACACCCCTTATCCCTGTTCCCCTTTCTCTGTTTCCTTTTTCGCTAAAATTGCCTGACGAAAACCTAAGACGACGAGAATATTGGAGAGGGTGAGGAAAAATTCGGCGCTGCCGTGTAACCAATCGACGTTAGCTAATTCTTGACCATAGTGGATTTTGGCGTAGATACCGGCAGGAATGGTGATAAAAACGAAGATTAACAGCACATAAAAGCCAATTAGGGCTAAACGGGGCATTTTTCCCGAACGAGTGATCAACCAAAGAAACCCCAGATAGGGAAACAGGGAGATGGCAAATAAACTCTCTTTATTCATTGTTAACGCTAATTTTACTGGAACGCCACAGCCACCAACCGGCAGCACAGAGGGTAAAATTTCCTAAGACAGTCATGGCTGCCTGTAGGGTGACTAACCAGGATAAGGCACTGATATTATCAAAAAAATGCCATGTACAGGCACACATGGCCCCAATTAAAGCGGGTAACATTCCCCAAGATAACATTCGCCACGATCGATCGCTACTGATGTCGCCATAGGTCCACACTAACCAGATCGCCGCTATCCATTCTACGACACTCGATACATGAACTATCCACGTCGGTATTGATAAAGCATTCATTCGCAAAGGAAAAAGTAAAAAGTTAAAAATAGGTTTTAGGGTTTTAGGGTGTTAGGGTTTTAGGGTGTTAGGGTTTTAGGGTTTTAGGGTGTTAGGGTTTTAGGGTGTTAGGGTTTTAGTTGAATTCCCCCATCTCCCCATCTCCCCATTCCCCCATCTCCCCATCTCCCCATTCCCCCATCTCCCCATTCCCCCATCTCCCCATTCCCCCATCTCCCCATTCCCCCATCTCCCCATCTCCCCATCTCCCCATCTCCCCATTCCCCTAATCCCTGCTGCCCAAATGATTTTCTAGCCATTGAATTACCTGTTGAGCTAAACTAACATTGTTTAATCGATCGATCTCGCGAATGCCGGTGGGACTGGTGACATTAACTTCGGTGAGGTAGCCACCAATCACATCTAATCCGACAAAATATAGGCCATCTTCTCGTAATTTTGGGGCTAAAGTGGCACAGATTTCTAATTCTCGATCGCTGATTTCTGTTTTTGCTACTCGTCCACCCACGGCCATATTACCGCGAAATTCTGAACCGGTGGGAATGCGATTAACTGCCCCGATGGGTTCACCATTGAGGACAATAATGCGTTTATCTCCTTCTTGGGCAGCTGGTAAATAATCTTGAATCATTACCGGTTCTTGTCCCCATTTTGTGCTAATTTCAATCATTGAATTGAGATTGCGATCTTCGGGACTAAGAAATAAAATTCCCTCCCCTGCTTTGCCCCCCAAAGGTTTCATAACTGCCGCCCCTTTTTGGTTGACAAATTCCCTAATTGTCGCTTTATCTTGGGAAACAATTGTGGCGGGCATTACCTGAGCAAAGTGAATAGTATATAACTTTTCGTTGGCATGGCGTAAACCCCTAGTTGAGTTAATTACTTGGGTTTTTTGGGGGTCGATCAGGTCTAATAAATAGGTGGCATAGAGATAGGCAATCGTCACGGGTGGGTCTTTTCGCATCCAGACAAAATCGAAGTTTTCTAGGCAGGTAAAAACTGTCTCTTGTCTTTGATACCATTGAGATACAGCCACCCAATGATTATCTTTTAACTCCACGGGAACCAGTTCAATTTTAGTTAGTTTTGCCCAAGCTTTTCCCGCAATCGCACTGAGATCCGTGATGGAAGTCATCCAGACTTCATGGCCTAATAATTGGGACGCTTCCATGATAGCTACACTGGTATCATGGCCCGGATCTAAATACTCGATCGGATCGATAATAAAGGCTAGTTTCATTAATAGTTTTTATCCTTAATTCTGCAACAGGGGAGCTAAACCACCACTTCTATCTAAAGCATAGATGTCATCGCAGCCCCCGATGTGTTGATCGTTTATAAAAATTTGTGGTACACTTGTACGACCATTGGCTCGATCGGACATTTTGGCTCGCGCTCTTTCATCACCATCGATACAATATTCGGTAAACTCCACCCCTTTTTTCTTGAGTAATGCTTTAGCGCGGATACAGAAAGGACAGGAACTCCAAGTATAGATCTCAACATTAGCGGCCATAAAATTTATCTCCCTTCTTTACATATCTTAAATTTTAGCCGATAACCGAGCAGTGATCTTCCTTCAGGTCAGAAAACGCCAATTAGGGCGATTCCACTGATATATTGCTTGTATTTCCCATTCTTCACCGTTTTGAAAGCGAATACGGCAACTAACAGGGGGGGAATCATCCTCACTTTCATTTACGGCGTTGTCAGATCAGAATAGGTAAAGATGCAATGCAATCCTTGCTATCAAAGTAATTTCAGTTCCGGTGCTGATTCGGAGCATCTTTCAATTTGACAACGCCTATTGTAGGGCTAATTCATGAATTAGCCCTACACCTATTACCTCACAGGTAAACCCGTCGCAACTATCGAGAGCGTCTGTGGGAATCCATTCCCATGAGAGTCCTAAAAAAGCTGATTTCAAAGGGTGACGATCCACGATAATCTAAGTATTGGGGAAATCATACCGTAAAATCACTCATCTATGACACCACGCTCGCTCACCGTTTTGCTCCTTTCTGTTCTTTTCTGGCTGTCTAGCTTGCTTATCATCCCTACTGCTCAAGCTTTGACCCCAATTCAACTATTAGATGTATCTTACAAAGACTGTCCCCCCGAATTAGCCGAGGGGAGTGTCACCAGTGGGGGAACCAGTTTTCCGGCTAATTGTTTTTTAATCACCGGCAAAGCTAAAAATAATTCCGGAAAAACCGTCTATGATGCCGATGTTTTTGGTCGGATTTACGATGCTAACGGGGAACCGGCTTTACAAAATCGTAGCCGAGTCGGGGCAATTCCAGAAGTGCCGCCAGGGATTAGTGATTTCGAGATCAGAATTTCTGTTTCTACCAATCAACCAACCCCCTTGCGACTGGAAAAATTCAAAGCTTCCGGTTTTACCAGCAGTGTGGATCCGCGGATTTAGAAACTGCTACTGACCAGACTGCTGGCCCCTGTGGCTACGACACTCTGAACAACGTTGAGCAGCAGGAACGCGAGGATCGGGGACAAGTCCATCCCGCCTAGGGGTGGGATAATCGAGCGAAAGAGGTTTAAATAGGGATCGGTAATCGGACTGAGAAAAGACATAATCTGATAGGCCCAACCAGCATTTTGGAACCAAGTCAGTAAAACCCTAACAATTAGGATTACCGAGTAAATTTGCAGGAAATTGTTGATTATCGTCAAAATAAACCCTATATCGCTCATAAATAAATCTTTCCTCAAGAGGGCGTGATGGTTAGTTTAGCTTTGATCTTACCAAAAAAATAGTCTTTAGTTACTCTCGCCGCCCTGTCTTACTGGTTTTAACCAGCTATCGGCATTCCTCCCAGTTGACGGACACTGGGGAAGAAAACTGAATACAGCAGTTATCTTAATGATGAGATAGGAAGTTTTCCTTTTGGGGAGACTCGGATTGTTCAAGTAGGGTTTGCGGCAAAAAGTTTTTCGTGGGGGTAGGGTGTGGGGTGTGGGGTGTGGGGTGTGGGGTTTTACCCATTTTCAGGGAAAAAGTCCAGGAATTTTCCCCCCAATCACTCCAATGGTCGGCAGTTTTTGAGGGAAAAAAAGTCTAAAAACCTTATCCAACAAGGTTGTTAGATTTATTCAGCAAACCCCAAGTAGTTTTTCCATAGCTAACTGACGGTCCGGATGGGAGGACAGATAAAAACGATTGCATGGTATGATAGGGGTTTTGGAACTATTGTTTTAGGTCAAGATCATGGCGAAACGAATGCAGGTTATCCTCAATCAAAAAGTCAGCAAATTAGGTGAAAATGGCGATGTGGTGGAAGTGGCCCCCGGTTATGCGCGCAATTACCTTATCCCCCAAGGTGTGGCCGTTTTAGCCACCAAGGGCGCGATTAAACAGGCAGAATTTAGGAAAGAAAAAGAGCGTCAACGTCTCCTCGCTGAAAAACAAGAAGCGGAAACCAGAAAAACTGCGATCGAAAAACTCAGTCCCTACAGCATCCCTAAACAGGTGGGTGAAAACGAGGCAATTTTCGGTACTGTCACCAGTCAAGATGTGGCTACGGTTATTCTAGAAAATGCTAAATTAGAAATCGATCGCCGTGGTATTACCGTCCCCGATATCGGTCAATTGGGAGTCTATAAAGTACAAGTCAAACTCCATCCCGAAGTTAATGCCGATATCGAAATTAAAGTAATTGCACAATAACAATTATCGGGGCATAGTTATCAGTAATCAGTGAAAATTTATCAGAGCGATTAACTAGCTAATGGCTGCTAGCTAATAACCATTAAAATATCAAAAATTATGACTCATCCCACGGATATAAAAACCCTAGCGCGCTGGATGGCGGCGGATTTTAGTAATCAAGAACAAGCTTTTGCTAATCCGCCTTTTTTTGCCCATATTCGCGTGTGTATGCGTCCTTTACCCGATGAATTACTGAATGGAACCAGCTTATTTTTAGAGCAGGCCTACGATTTTATGCTCAATACTCCCTATCGTTTGCGAGTATTTAAATTATCGGTAGTCGATGATCATATTGAACTAGAAAACTTTAAAGTTAAAGAGGAAGCTAACTTTTTTGGTGCTTCTAGAGAACCCCAACGTCTCAAAAATCTCAGCTTAGACTTATTAGAACCGATGCTGGGTTGTGATATGAATGTCACTTGGACAGGTAACAGTTTTAAAGGGGTGGTAAAACCGGGTAAACAATGTTTAGTCTTTCGCAAAGATAGAATGACTTATTTAGATAATAGTTTTGAAATTAGTGAACGGGGATTAATTAGCGTTGATCGCGGTTTAGATCCCGAAACCGATCAATTAGTCTGGGGTTCGATCGCCGGTCCCTTTGAGTTTGTGCGTCGCACCAGTTTTGCTGAGGAAGTGTGAGAAAAATTATCGGTTTTTAGCTATGAAAATCGCCACATGGAATGTCAACTCGATTCGCAGCCGACAAGAGCAGGTAATTAACTGGTTACAACTCAATCCCGTTGAGGTTTTGTGCTTGCAAGAAACTAAGGTAATCGATCGAGATTTTCCCAGAGAAGCTTTTGAATCTTTGGGTTATCATCTCTATATTTCTGGACAAAAATCCTATAATGGTGTGGCGATTTTTAGCCAGAAACCCATGGACGATATCACTGTGGGATTTAGTCCAATTATCGGCGAAAATTTAACAGGAGAACTAGACGAACAAAAACGGCTAATTACTGGAGTAATCGGCGATATTCGGATTATTAATCTCTACGTTCCTAATGGTTCTTCCCTAGATAGTGACAAGTATATTTATAAGCTTAAATGGTTAGAAACTCTCAGGAAATATCTAGATAAAATTATTAATTCTCAACCGGAAGAATTATGTATCTGCGGGGATTTTAATATTGCCTTAGAAGATAAAGATATTTATGATCCCAAGGGCAAAGAAAATCATATTATGTCTTCAGCTAAAGAAAGAGAAGCTTTAGAAAAGGTCTTAGAAATTGGCTTACAAGATGCCTTTAGAAAATTCACCTCGGCAGCGGGACATTATAGTTGGTGGGATTATCGCAGCGGTGGTTTTGCTCGTAACCGAGGTTGGCGAATCGATCATCTTTATTTAACTCCTCAGCTATACGAAAAAGCCGTTAATTGCCTGATCGATCGAGAACCCAGAAAACAAGAAAAACCTAGCGATCATACCCCTGTTATTCTGGAAATATAAGGCAAAAATAGCTAAAGGATCAACCTAGACTTTGCACAGTCAGAATTTTGCTCTCTTAGCTTCCCTAACTAGGGACTTTCACCTTGAGGATTTATTCGGTAACGAGAAAATGCTATGATTCGGGTTGAATTTACCAAGTTTATTAAATTATGCGTTCTCCCCAATTAATTGTTCTATTGCTCGGTTTATCCCTTCTCCCCGGCATCTCCCCCGCTTTTGTCCATGCTAATCCCTCGATAGTGCCAGTGAAACAATCGAGTAATCGCGATGGGGGACAAACAATCAAGGAAGCGGAAATTAAAGCAATGATTCAAGACATTGAAACCGCTATTAAAGATAAAAATATCGCCCTAATCCTCAAACACTATGCCCCGTTTATTTCCTCGCAATTGACCATTAAAACCGATGCTAGTACCGAAATTTTTGAGTTAAATGGCATCACGGAACATAAAATATTTTTAGAGGAATCCTACAAAAATATTAAAAGTATAGAGGTTCTTTCTGAGAATTGGGACGTGGATATTCTTGCTAATGACGAGATGGCGATGATCACTCGCGAGCGGGTAGTCAATATTACCAACACCGAGGGTGATAACTATATAGTGGCATCGGCAGCGGTGGCTAAAGTCGCTCCCATCGACGGTAAATTGAGGATATTTTCCATTCAAGAAACCGCCGAAGTGGGACGCAGACCAAAAAAATAATCAACCTCTCCGGTTGGGACTAGACCAACCCGACTCCCGCCGTCTTCTTCCCTCGATAAAACCGTCATCATAGTCTCTAGAATTGCGCGGATTATCATAGCGGGCAAAGTTAAAACCGTCCTCTAGTCCGCGCTGAAATTCTTGCTCTGGTGGCACAAATCGATAACGTTGTCTATTATCCTGTACCGCCCGGTTGATTAACAAGGCCCCCGCTCCAATACCCACGGCCTCACCAAAGGTTAAAGACCTAGCATAATCGATGTTAATTGTCAAGAAAGTTGTTGTTAAAATTAAGGCTTTTCCCCAATGCTGACCCATAAAATCCTCCTTCAAAAAATCAAGTTGACAACGAAACCAGTACAGATACAGAGTTTCTCATAAAATCGACCACCGACTCCCCAAAACGAAAACCTTGTACCTCACCATTACGATAAATGCTATGAGCTAGATTTAGAAGAATGGGAGTGAAAGCGAATCCCCAAGAAGACATCGTAGAGGAAACTCCAGAAATTCTTACCTTGCAGTAAACCTAAAGACTGTTCACAATCTTTCGCATCTAAAAGCGGTTTAGTGGCATAGTATGCCGGTTGGTATTTGTACCAGGGAATCGACGGCCAAAGATGATGCACTAGATGATAATTCTGCCCTAAAATCAGCAGATTTAAGAGGGGACTGGGGTAAACTCGGGCATTTTTCCAACGATTGCGCTCTTGGAAAGGACGATGGGGGAGATAATCGAAAAATAAACCGAGGGCAATTCCCACCACTAAAGCGGGAACAAACCAAAAATTCATCACATAGCTGATAAAACCGTATTGACAGGCGACGATGACTATGGTAGCAACAAAAAGACGACTGAGGAACCATTCCAGCAGTTCGTATTTCCGCCAGAGTTGCCGCTTAAAAAAGAAAATCTCGTGATAAAAAAATCTGGCCGCAATCATCCACAAAGGGCCACCGGTGGAGACAAAATGATCTGGATCATTTTCGGGATCGTTAACGTGAGCGTGGTGCTGTAAATGGACTCTAGTGAAGACCGGAAAGGCAAAACCGAGCATTAAAGCACTACCATGACCTAAAATAGCATTAAATAGCCGATTGCTATGGGCAGAATTATGAGAGGCATCGTGGATAACTGTCCCCGATAAATGTAAAGCGAGGACATTAGCACTAAAACAAATCCAGTCAGGCCAGGACCATAGCCAATAGCCACAGGTAGATAGGGTTATTAGGCTCAAGGCACTAAAAAACATGGTAACGTTTGGGTTGAAGCCCCCCGGTGCTTTTAAATACTCTTTGGGGACTGTCAGCAACATCTCGGCCGACTGCATTATGGGTGTTGCTCCTTATTGTGTTCGCTTTACTGGCGTAAATTATCATACTACGGCTTTTTCATAAAGTTTTGTAACATTATCTTAATTAATCTAAAGTTATGAAGAAAGTAAGGATTTGTTATATGGTCTTCCCCCCCAGTCCCCGAGGGAAAGCGAGGCTAAAAGAGAAAATCACGGGCGCTTAACGCCAGTTTCGCACTTAAACGATTAAAAAATTCGGCTAGAGACTCGGCTTGAGAGGGAGCGATCGCTTGTTTCCCCCCTATCACCGATTCTACTCTATCCCGATCGCCGAAAATATCGACAAGACACTCCCTATCGATATCGAATTCATCAAGTAAAGATTCTAACGTAGCGGTAGGATTTGTTCGGGCGATCGGATAATGTTTCCGCTCGTATTCTTCCACTAATAACACCAATAAATCGAATAATAGTCCTTCGTCATTGCTTAACTCCCGTGACATCATCCCTTCAATTATGCTTAAAAATCGCTCGTATTCTTGGGAGTTATTAATCGGTTTCGGTTGATACTGCAAGAGTAAATCACCATAGGTTAATGGATTAGAAGTAGGGATCATTTTTCCAGTTCTCCTTATTGTATTCAGCGTGACTTAGAATATATTTAACGAAAATGGTTTGACGAGAATAATTGATGTCAGCGATTAAACGGTATTTGTTTCCCTTGATATTAAAAACTGTAAAATTTCCCACCGCCTCCGCTTTCGGGTAGCGACCTTGAACCTCTACTAAATTTTTCCAGTTAGCCTTACTAGCGAAGTTATACCAATCCCTAAGAGCGTCTTCCGCGTCCGAGTGGCGTTCCCAAAACTCTCGTAATTTGACTTTACTGATCACGCGCATCGATCGCTAGTTTTATTGTTGTTTTTAACTTAGATAAGTAGCTGGTTATAATTAAATTAAAAATGGATTTTAGGTTCGATCCCCCCTGCCCCCCTTGATAAGGGGGGTGCCGATCCCCCCTGCCCCCCTTAATAAGGCTATCCCTTATAGGGATCTTTCTTAACAATTTTTGCAGTAAGCACTCCAACCCTTATCCTGACTTGATTTCAGTTTTTTCTTTGTCAGTAAGGGTGTCAACAAGGAATATTACAAATTGTTAACCGAGTCTTGAAAGCCTTGTGCTACAAAGGTTTGAAATGTTAAGAAAGATGTGACTAATGGACAGCCTTGATAAGGGGGGTGTCTGATAATTTTTAACGCCTACCTACTTATTATCTTTTTAAAATTGGCTTTGGTTATTTGTTGGCAATTTATACTAAATCGGTTTTGAATAGTGCGATGAACTCCCAAGTTATGGATTGTTTCTCCCCGCTCCCCCGCCATCCTATCCCTTGTAAACAGGATTTAGTATAATACAGATTTAACTTGACAGACCCCTGGGGATGAGGGACTTTTTTTAGGGGTAATCCACGGCAAAAACAGCCCCTAAAACTGATTATTGACCCGGACTTGGTGCTTCTATCGGGGACTCTGGGGAAAGGGGAGTCGATTCAACTATTGGTGGTGGGGCCGGAGGTTGGAGAATATTGCGCCAGCCTCGTATTTGGGAGCGAGCCGAACTGTAAGCGGTACTTTCCGGGGATACGGATTCAGCAAGGCGAATAGCTTCCAGATAACTGCCATTATTAGCTAGGTCCGTGGCTAAAGACAAAAGCTGATAACTCCAACGTTCCAGCAATTCAGTCCGTTGCACACCCGCATCGGTTTTAGTGGAAATATTGGTAACTAAAGCAATCGCCTGGGTTAAACCTTCTGCGGTTCCCGTCGCCGCTAATTGATTAGCCTGTTGGAGATTTTGACGGGCCCGCAACTCTCGGCGCCAACGACGGATATTTTGGGAAGCTTCCGAGGAAAGAGTGCGACCGGGGGGAATTTGATTGGCAGTTTCGATCGCTGTGCTATAGTCTTTGAGATTGGCCAAAGCTTGAGCCTGATCTAAAATGGGTTGATCCTCCATGCGTTCAATCCGCACTTGCCAGTCGCGAATTTCCCTTTGGGCATCTCGGTATAAGGCCCGATTCTTAGCGATTGCCCGCGCCTGAATAATAGCGTTACTGAGGGAATTAATATCGCCGGGGAGAGCGATTTCCTGCGCCCGTTCTAAAATCGGCCGGTCTTCAATCACTTGTATTTGACGATTCCAAGAGGCAATTTCCTGCTGTGCTTGCGACCAGAGGGGGTTATTACGGGGAACCTCGCCCGCTTTCGCGATAGCGGTGCTATACTGCTCGATCGTACCTGCTTGTGCTAAATCTCTAGCCTCGGACAGTATTCTTAGATCCTGTACCTGTAACTGCCAGCGCTCCCTCATAGCTAGGGCCGTTTGATGGAGAGGTCGAGAAGCGTCGATTTGTTCTAGTCCCAGTATGCCGGCTTCCAATCCCTCCACCGTGCCGGCTTCCGCATCTAAGGCCGCTGCGGACAAGAGGGACCAATCGGTGACATCTTCTTTAATTTTGAGGTCTTTGGGGGTTTGGTTAGCCAAATCCCGGAGAGCTTGCCATTGCTTCCGCTCAATTAATCTTTCGGCGTATTCTTTTAGTTTATCCTCGGTTTTCCCGATTAATTTTTCTGCCTCCTGATAGGCATAACTGCTGGCTTGAATTTTTCTAGCTTCTTCGATGACTTTCAACCAATTGTCGAGACCGCCCCGGGCAAAGAGATTAAAGGCATTATCTAATTTACTGCTATCTTCCCGGGCGACGGTAATTTTAGCGAGCGCTTCATTATATTTAACCGTTGCCCAATATTCGTTATTTAAGTTCAATAAATCCACTGCTAGGCGGAAAGATTGATTCCAGTTGGAAGCGCGGAGATTTTCCTCTAGTTTGCTTAAGATATCGTTGCCTTCCGTCCAAGTTCCTTGCCACTTAGCGATTCTTTCTTCAATAATTGCCGCTACTGCCATATTATTGGGGATTTGACGAGCTTTAGTGATCGCTTGCTGTAAATTTCCCGCTTGATAGTCTTTTTCAGCCAAATTCAGGATATCTCGCGCCCATTCTTCCACCTGTTGATTAACTTGCGATCGCAAGGGATGGTCATCGGGTAAAGCTTCCACTAGGGCAATTGCTGCGAGTAAACCCTCCACGGTGCGACTATCGGCGGAAAGTTGAGCGCAGTAGAGACGCAGGGAGGCAGAAGCAATAGGCCAGAAGATTTTTGGGCAATTGGGCGACTTCTGCATATTTAATAACTGCCAAGTGGCGAGAAAGCCAACACCGCCAAAGACGACGACAAATAAAGCCGCCCAAACTTTCCAAGTGAAACGATGCTGGTATCGAGACCAAAAGAGAAAAAGAAAAGACTTAGTTTTCTCTGGCCAACGAGTCAGGGAGTCAATCGATTCTCGTTTGACTAGATTTTTGGTTAATTCTTTTCCTTTAAACATTCACGACTCCCTGACGGATATTTTAGATAGATTTTACCCTAAGGGCGCTCATTGCCCAACTTCTCAGCAAGATTCAGCTTGTAGAGACTCGACTAATTGGATTAATTGCGTCTCGTTGGCACTATACACTTCCTGGCAAAACTCACAGATGGCTTCCGCTTGTTTATCCTTTTCGATAATGTCTTTTAATTCATCGACCCCAAGGAATTTTAAAGCTCCTAAGGCCCGTTCAAAAGAGCAGTCACAATCAAAACGCAGCATCTGCACAGCTGGAAAAATTTCTAGACCCATATCTCCGAGAAGTTCCTGAAAAATATCTTCTAGACCCTTTCCTGCTCGTAAAAGGGGTGTAAATCCCGTTAATTTTCGCAATCTCGACTCTAAACGAGCCACCAAGACCTCATCCCTGGCGGCCTCTTTCGAGAGAACTTGTAATAAAATTCCCCCAGCTGCCGTTACTCCTGTGGTCGTACCGACAAAAACCCCCACTTGCAAAGCGGAGGGAATTTGTTCCGACTGGTCTAGGTAGTAGGCGATATCTTCCCCCACTTCCCCAGAAACTATCTCGACGATGCTTTCCTGAAGTTCATTTCTCTCCTCACCTTTTTCTTCCCGCAAGACTCGCACATAACCTTTGTTACCCACGGCGCGACCCACATCTAATTTACCCTGAGCATTGGGGAGTAATTCCACCTGGGGACAGTCCACATAACCCCGCACCGTGCCATCGAGTCCAGCATCAACTAAAACACCGCCTAGGGGACCGTCGCCTTTAATGCGAATATTGACCCTAGAACCGGGTTTTTTTAAACTGGAAGCCAAGAGTAAAGCCGATGCCATCGTGCGACCGAGAGCGGCAGTGGCTACGTTAGATAATTTATGTCTTTGGCGGGCTTCTTCGGTTAAACGAGTGGTAATCACTCCTACTACTCTAATTCCGCCATCGGCGGCCGTGGCGCGGATTAATTTATCTGCCATACTACTTACTGTTATCCTTGGAAAACGCTGTCCCGATTTTTAGTTATTCTTTAACTAACTTAACAAAAATTATCAGACAACAATATGTTCGGCAATTTTCAACAAAGTCAGCTGCGTATCGAAATCTCGGCCCGTGAACAGGCTATCCGGGATAGTTTGCTCAAAACTGCTCATCTCCGTCAATGGCTGTGGCCGCAAATGCTCTCGCCCAATCTACCCGATAAATTAGAGGAAGGTTTGACTTTTACCTCTTGGTTAGGTTTAATTCCCGTACAACATCAGGTTTTATTGGCCAATGACCAGTGTTTACGCTTGCTTTTGAGTCAAGGTATCGATGGCTATCACGAATGGTATTGGGGCGATGGTTGGTTACAATCGCGTTTAGAAGGCATTTCTTTCCTTCCCCTCAATCTCGGTCAAACTCTCAGTTTGTTGAAATTACGACTATTTTTGAGCAATCAAAAGTTAGAAGTGAAGGATTTAGGAGTGGCTAGTAAGTAAATCGCACTTTAAAAACCCAATTATGGATTGTCTCTCCCCGCTGCTCACTCTCCTACACCGGGAGAGTGGCTGCACTATGCAGGCCCTGGACTAATGACAGGCTAAGAACAGGGGTCTTCCCCCGACATTTGAGATAAAATCGATCTAGTTAAAAATTTAATTCCGAAACTATGTTCGACGCACTGGCCGACCGCTTAGAAGACGCATGGAAAAAATTACGAGGTCAAGATAAAATCTCCTCGGCCAATATACAAGAAACCCTCAAAGAAGTCCGGCGGGCCTTATTAGAAGCAGATGTTAACCTACAGGTAGTCAAGGGATTTATTGCTGAGGTCGAGAAACAAGCCCTCGGCGCTGAAGTTATTTCTGGAGTCAATCCCGGTCAGCAATTTATCAAAATTGTCTATGATGAATTAGTTAAAATTATGGGGGAAAGCAACGTTCCCCTAGCTCAGGCCGATAAACCCCCCACCGTAATTTTAATGGCCGGGTTGCAAGGGACAGGAAAAACCACCGCCACCGCCAAATTAGCCCTATATCTCCGCAAACAGTCCAAAAGCTGCCTGATGGTGGCCACCGATGTTTACCGTCCCGCGGCCATTGACCAATTAATCACCCTCGGTAAACAGATAAATGTTCCCGTCTTCGAGATGGGTTCTCAGGCTAATCCCGTCGATATCGCCCGTCAAGGTGTGGAAAAAGCCAAAGAATTGGGCGTAGATACCGTTATCATCGACACCGCCGGTCGTTTGCAAATAGACACCCAGATGATGGGCGAACTAGCACAAATCAAGAAAATTGTCAAGCCCGACGACACTTTATTAGTGGTGGATGCCATGACCGGTCAGGAAGCGGCCAGTCTTACCAACACTTTTCACCAACAAATCGGCATCACGGGGGCAATTCTCACCAAACTTGATGGCGATACTCGCGGTGGTGCGGCCTTATCAGTGCGGCAAATATCGGGACAACCGATTAAATTTGTTGGGGTTGGCGAAAAAGTAGAAGCTTTAGAGCCATTTTATCCCGATCGCCTTGCCAGTCGCATCCTCAATATGGGTGATGTCCTGACGCTAGTGGAAAAAGCTCAGGAACAGTTAGACCTAGAAGACGCGGCCAAAATGCAGGCCAAGATTTTAGAGGCTAAGTTTGATTTTAATGACTTCCTCAAACAGATGCGGCTGTTAAAAAATATGGGTTCCCTGGGGGGAGTCTTAAAGTTAATCCCCGGTCTGGGCAAACTGAGCGGTACAGACATCGAAAAGGGCGAAAAAGAGTTAAAACGCACGGAAGCGATGATTAATTCCATGACCACGGAGGAACGCGCTAACCCCGATTTATTGGCTAAGTCTCCTAATCGTCGTCGTCGCATTGCCAAAGGTTCGGGACATCCAGAAACGGAAGTGACCAAACTAATTGCTAATTTCACCAGAATGCGATCGATGATGCAACAGATGGGACGGGGACAAATGCCCGCTATGCCGGGGATGCCCGGTATGGGTGGCGGAATGTTTGGGGGTGGCAATCAACCGGGGTTCCGCGGTCAGGGTGGCAGCCCGAAAAAACCAAAGAAAATCAAGAAAAAGAAAGGTTTTGGCGATTTATAGAGGCTAAAAATGTTGAAATCCAGAGCTTAAACTGAGGTTTCTACCGTCGGCTAATTTTATCTCTTTCCCGGGGACAATTTGACCGATTATCGCCCCCTCTTCCCCCACTTTCTCGAGCAATTCTCTGGCACTGTCCGGAGGCAAACACAAAACTAACTCAAAGTCTTCACCGCCGTATAAAGCCCATTCTAGAGCTTTTTCGGCTCCTACATATTCTTTCAGGGTTGGATGCAGGGGAATCCTCTCGATTTCGGCACCAACCCCACTACAGCGACAAATTTGCATGATGGCATCTGCTAACCCGTCACTGCTATCCATGCCCGCGATGGGAAATTGCTTGACAATTTTTTGTAAATGTGGTATGCAATCGAGTCTCGGTCGCGGCCGTTGATGAGCTTGGATTAATCGCTTTTTTTGGGCGGAATTTAAATTCCTCCCGGTTTCAGGGTGAAAGAGTAACTCTAATCCAGCCCGCGATAAACCGTGATAACCAGTAATAACGATACTATCGCCAACTTTTGCGTTAAAACGTCTAATTTCTTCATTTTTTGCCACTTGTCCCAGGGCAGTGATACTGATGTTAATCTCCGTGGCCCGACAGACATCGCCACCAACGATCGCCGTCTGATATACTTGCAGACAAGAGCTAAGACCCCGATAGAGTCCTTCTAGCCAATCGATGGCTAGATCGGGAGTTAAAGCCAATCCTACCGTAATTCCCAGGGGTTCTGCCCCCATAGCCGCTAAATCGGATAAATTAGCCGCCGCCGCTCGCCAGCCCACATCTTCCGGAGAGGTAGTAAGATTGCTAAAGTGGACGTTATTAACTAAAACATCAGTGGTGACAACGAGAGAGTAACCCTCTTTGATCGATAAAATCGCCCCATCATCACCGATAATCTCCGCAGGACAATATTTTTGCAGAATCGGTAGCAATCCCTGTTCACCCAAATCTTTAACGGTTAAATTCATAATTTCTGGGAATTGAACAATGCAGCTTCTAAAAAGTCTTTAGTTAGGGTTTGCGGCAAAAAGTTTTTCGTGGGGGTAGGGTGTGGGGTGTGGGGTGTGGGGTGTAGGGTTTTATCCATTTTCAGGTGGTCAATTACCTAATTTTCAGGGAAAAAGTCCCTAAAATTTCCCCCCAATCACTCCAATGGTCGGCACTTTTTGAGGGAAAAAAAGTCTAAAAGCGTTATCCAACAAGGTTTTTAGATTTATTCAGCAGACCCTAGTTAAGAGGATTGGCGCTGATTTTTTCGTAGGCGCGATCGATAATTCCCCGACCGCGCAGAAAGCCGGTATTAGCCCCCGGACAAAGATAGGAGAGGGTTTCCGGACTAAAACGGTCTAAAATAGCCCTTTGCGATCGCAATTGCCGCAGCCAGTGGAAAGTTTTCGCGGTCTGTAGGGGTTGCGGTTGACCCTTAGTGTCGGGGAGAAGATGACGACCGGTAAATAAAACCCCCCCGTGACGCTGCCAGTAGAGACAGGAGGAGCCGGGAGAATGGCCGGGAGTCCAAAAACCGCTACAAGTAGGAGATAACTGGATTTGCTGCTGAAAAACGGTAATTTGACGGTGAGGAAGCAGATAAGCTTCCTGTTCCTGTAGAATAATCTCACAATCAAGTAAACTTTGCAGAGAATCGCTCTGTTTACCCTGACCCCCGCGATGGGTAAAAAATAGGTAACGGACACCCTTTTCTAGGAGAAAATCTCGCTCGCTCTCCTCACAGCTAGGACAATCCACCAGAATATTGCCGGTATTTTCTACAATAAGATAAGAGGTTCCCCCTAGGGTTTCCCGATTAGGCGAGAAAGCGTATAAACCTTCTAGAATTAATCGAGGGGGTTTTGTGGTTTTGCTAACCTCTAAAGGAGACGATTCGGTTTCCGATCGCATGGTTTGCCTATCCAAATCACAATCAATGCGGTTTATAACTTAGCACGATCGATGACCGGGCCGGCTGAAATTAGCCGCCTTTTACTCAAGAGAAAAGAGCCGATATGGAAATGTGGTTGTTATTAGGGATTCTTGGTGGTTTCACTTATTTTATCGTCAAGCGTAGCGTGGCCAAAATCACGACAACACCAATTTGGTTAATTTGGTTAGTCCTGATGACTCCGGCTCTTATTTGGACCGGCTGGACGTTAATCTATGGAGAGGATACCCCCATGCCGGCATTTTTGCTGATCGGTCCTTTTGTGATCTGCCCTTTTTTGTATTGGTGGCTAGTACAAATGGGTCGGATTACTCCCCAAGAAAGCCCCCCATCACCAGCGGAAACAGCGAATTTAGTCCTAGAAAATCTTGATAATCCTGCACCTAAAAATGATTTAAAACCGATCACTGCCGAAGAGGAAAAATACCTAAGAGATTGTTTTCCTTGGGGTGTTTATTATCTGCAAAATATCGATTATCGTCCCCAAGCAATTCTCTGTCGGGGGAAATTGCGAGCAGTTCCCGAAGAAGCTTATCAAGTGATTAAAAACAATGTGGAAAAGGTTTTTGGTGATCGCTTTTTATTGCTTTTCCAAGAAAGTTTTCAGGGACAACCTTTTTTCGCTCTTGTGGCTAATCCCTGGCAGCAAAAAACAGAAACCATAGAAACTGAAAAAGTTACTCGCCCCCTTCTTGCCCTGGGTTTATTGTTATTAACTATCTTAACTACCACAGTGGTCGGTGCGGGATTAAGTGGCATTACTGCCCAACAATTAGAAAATAATTCTAGTTTATTATTGCAAGGTTTACCCTACAGTTTAGGCTTAATTGCTATTTTAGGACTGCACGAATTCAGTCATTATTTTACAGCAGTTAAATATAAAATTAAAACTACCTTGCCCTATTTTATCCCCATTCCTTTCTTCCTAGGCACCTTCGGGGCTTTTATTCAAATGCGATCGCCTGTACCCACCCGCAAAGCTTTATTTGATGTGGCGGTGGCCGGTCCTTTGGGGGGTATAATTATCGCTATTCCTCTACTGTTTTGGGGGTTGTACCTCTCGGAAATAGTTCCCCTAACTAATCAAAGCAGTTTATTAAATTTTCAGGCGTTAAATCCGCAGTTTTCTTTTCTCTTGTCTATCCTAGCTAAACTAGCCCTCGGCAGTAATTTAATCGCCGGAAAAGCGATCCATTTACATCCTTTAGCGGTAGCTGGTTATGTAGGAATTATCGTTACAGCCCTAAATTTAATGCCCGTGGGTCAATTGGATGGTGGTCATATTGTTCACGCCATGTATGGGCAGAAAACCGCCATAATTATCGGTCAATTAACTCGATTATTCATGTTTATTTTAGCCCTAGTGCAACCAGATTTTTTACTCTGGGCGATTATTCTCTTATTAATGCCAGTCAGCGATCAACCAGCTTTAAATGATGTCACCGAATTGGATAATAAACGAGATTTATTAGGTTTATTTTCCCTGGCTTTATTATTAAGTATTTTGCTCCCCCTTCCCGAAGCGGTGGCCCGTTGGTGGGGAATGTAAGCGACTGCATCAATCAACCTGAGTTCTGGGAAAATTATCGGTCAGTTAGGGAATAAAATCCCTATCTCCTACGTCAAGTGAGTTCGATGATCCTCACCCTCGATCACTTTAATCCACAAAGCTGAAGGTTGACAAACGCTCACAGATCACTGATATATGGTTCTCAAGGCTAATTCTCAGAGAAAAAAGCGAGTTTCTCTGAAAGGGAAGTTAGGCAAATCTAGGTTAAAATTGCTGGCTATTCCGCTAATTTTGGCGAGTTTAGGCTGGTTATACCACGATTTACGTCAGCAGTGGCTAAAACCGGAAGCGATTTTTGTTTTGGGAGGTCATGCCGATCGAGAACGTTTTGCGGCAAAATTGGCTAAGGAATATCCCGATCTACCGATTTGGGTGTCTTCCGGTAGTCCGCGACGATATGTGAGAAAGATTTTTAAAAAAGCGGGAATTCCCCCAGAACGTCTCCATCTCGATTACAATGCGCGAGATACTGTCACTAACTTTACTAGCCTAGCCGATCAACTGAAAGCCCAAGGTATTGATAGTGTCTATCTAGTCACTTCCGATAATCACATGAGAAGGGCGCGATTAGTGGGAGAAATTGTTTTTGGTAGTCGCGGAATTATGATTAAACCGGTGACTGTTCCCTCCCAATCACCCCCCGAACCCCTAGAAAAGTCCCTCAGAGACGGTTTTAGGGCAATATTATGGGTAATAAGCGGTTCCACCGGGGAATTTTGGCTAGAATCCGCTTCTAGTTCCCATCTCCGATCAAAATAAAATTATCTTGACAAAATACTCACTTTATGTTAAGCAAAAACACCATTTTCGCCATCCTATTGATTTTTGTGCCTATATCGATCGCCGGTTCGCTGTTACACTGGGGCGGAACAGTTGTTTTTATCACCGCTTGTCTAGCCATTATCCCCCTAGCGGCCTACATGGGGGAAGCCACGGAAGCGATTGCGGTGGTGGTCGGGCCAAATATTGGCGGTTTGATGAATGCCACCTTTGGCAATGCCACAGAATTAATTCTCGCCTATGTCGCTTTGCGGGAAGGTTTCATCGATGTGGTAAAAGCGACGATTACTGGCTCAATTATCGGTAATTTACTCTTAGTTATGGGATTATCGATGTTTTTAGGCGGTTTACGCTTCAAAGAACAGGAATTTCAACCAATAACCGCTCGTTTAAATGCCTCAGCCATGAATTTAGCGGTGGTGGCGATTCTTTTACCCACTGCCGTGGAATTTACCTCCACGGGAGTCGGGGAAGCAGTCCTGCAACGTCTATCCGTGGCCGTGGCAGCGGTGTTAATTTTCGTCTATGGTTTAAGTCTCTTGTTTTCCATGAAAACCCACACCTATCTCTACGATGTCGGGGTTGCCGGTATCGAGGAGGAAAGCGCCAGAGAAAGAGCCGCAAGGCCGAAAGTCTGGTTTTGGTCTTTGATTTTATTGATCGTTACCATCGCCGTGGCCGTAGAATCGGAGTTATTGGTGGCATCCCTAGAGGAGGCTACGGAACAGCTAGGTTTAACGGCGCTGTTTACCGGGGTAATTCTTTTGCCTATTATCGGTAATGCGGCCGAACACGCTACGGCTGTCACCGTCGCCCTTAAGAATAAAATGGATCTATCGGTATCTGTGGCCGTCGGTTCCAGTATGCAGATCGCCCTGTTTGTGGCTCCAGTTTTGGTTATCATGGGTTATATTATCGGTCAGCCCATGGATCTAAATTTTAATCCCTTTGAGTTAGTGGCAGTGGCTGTAGCGGTGTGGTTGGCTAATTCGATTAGTAGTGATGGGCGATCGAATTGGTTAGAAGGAATGTTACTCTTAGCTACCTATGCTATCCTGGCCTTGGCTTTCTTTTTCCATCCTCTCACCGCTTAAAGTTATTTCTTGGAGATATATAGACAATGACGGACGCTTTCGCTTAAGGGAGTGGTAAAACTGGCAATTTCGAGGATTTTACCACCAGCTTTCCCTAAATTCTTCTCTAAACTCGAACTATCCTCCGACGACCACTGACCACGATAGAGGATAGCGATTCCGGTCTTTTTCAGGAAAGGCAAAGCATAGTTAACACAGATATCCACATTAGCTACCGCTCGCAAACAGACGATATCGTAAGCACAGTTATGTTTAGGGTTTTTCCCGACGATTTCCGCCCTACCTAAACGAGTTTTCGTGTTATTTAACTCTAATTTGTCAATAACTTCTTCAAGAAAATTAATCTTTTTTTGGGTGGAATCCAAGAGAGTCACCGACCAATGGGTATATGCGATCGCAATTGGCACCCCCGGAAATCCGGCCCCAGTCCCCAAATCGATGACTGATAGGGATTTTGTCAATAAATCTGGCTGGGATTTTTGTAACCAAGCTAAACCCGATAAAGAATCCCAAAGATGTTTTTCCCAAAACTCCTCCGGTTGGGTAATTCGAGTGAGATTACAACGTTGATTACCCTCTAAAATCAAGTCATAAAGTTGTTGAAATCGCGCTTGTATGGCCCCATCGGGTTGCCATTCTAGGGTTTCTTGCCAAAGGTCAAATAATTCAGGAAGGATCATTAATTCAGTAATCAAGGTCAGGAGACAGGAGACAGGAGACAGGAGATGGGGGAAGTGGGGAAGTGGGGAAGTGGGGAAGTGGGGAAGTGGGGAAGTGGGGAATTTCAACTAAAAACCCCAAAACCCTAAAACCTCAACTATCTGTTTTTTCACTTTTTAATTCCCTCAAATGTCCTTGTTCAATTTTCCAGTGACGGTCAGCAATGGGGAGTAATTCTCCGGCATCGTGACTAACTACTAATAAAGTCCAGTGTTGTTTGAGACTAGCGAGAAGTTTAGCCAATTGACGACGCATCGACCAATCTAAACCGGCCGTAGGTTCATCGAGAAGTAACAGATTAGGCTGCCGGATTAACTGGACAGCGAGAGATAAACGACGCTGTTGACCCCCACTAAGATTGTGGGGAGAAGTATCCAGAGGAATATTTTCTAATCCTACCTCCTTTAAGGCCGCCGTTAGGCGATCGCTTTTAATTTCTGGATGACCGAGACGCAACTCCTCAAGGATGGTTTTACCGCAAAAATGACGTTCGGGAAACTGAAAAACGATTCCTCCTAATTGTTGCAGGTGCAGCACCGTTAATTCTTGGTCGCGCCAGTGAATCGTCCCTCCTGTTTTATCGGCAAAGCCTGCTAAAATTTCCAAAAGAGTCGTTTTTCCGGAACCACTGGGGCCAACAATCAGACCTAATTCTTGGGGGGCTAATTCGAGATTAATCCCCTGTAAAATGGGATTGAGGGCAGCGGGGGGATGATAAACCACATCTTTGAGATAAAGCATTGACAGGAAAATAACTGGAAATTAAGTCTAGAAACTCGTTTCTATTGTGACAGATTTTTTCATTCGCTCAAGGAGACTTTTAACCATGGCGCTGCGGTTAGGTTTAACGAAAAAAATGGCGATCGGTGCTTCGCTGGCTGTTATGGTAGTGGTTAACTGGATTGGTCCCGGTTTAGCTGGAGATCCTTTCCGCAAAACCAATCCCCGACCGATTGGTGATAAGACCGAGGCCGCTTTTAACGCTATTTTTAAACAAGGTAACTATCTAGAGGCAAAAAAATTAATTGTTGAGGCCACAGAAAAGGAACCCCAAGAACCTTTGTCCCATGCTATGCGCGCCTCTCTTGCTTTTACCGACCAGGATTGGAACACCCTAAAAACCTACTCCGAGAAAACTAAGGAAGCGGCCAAGCAAATGCAGGCCAGCGACCCCTTAAGGGGAAATTTGTATCTCGCGGTGGGGAGTTTTTTGGAGGGAACCTACGTTTTTCAAACCGAAGGAGCAGTATCGGCTATCCCCAGACTACAACAGGTGTTTCAGTATTTGGAAACCGCAGAAAAGGTTAATCCTACGGATCCGGAATTGAACCTGTTAAAGGGTTATATGGATTTGATTTTAGCGGTTAATCTGCCCTTTTCTAGTCCTCAAGAGGCAATTCAACGGCTAGAAACCTATGGGAGTCCTGATTACTTGGTTGATCGAGGTATCGCTCTAGCTTACCGGGATTTAAAGCAGTACGATCAGGCTTTGCAGTTTATCGATAACGCTCTGAAAGCGACCCCCGATAATCCGGAATTAATGTATCTCAAAGGTCAAATCCTAAGAATTCAAGGCAATACGGATAAAAATACTGGCTCTTTGAAATTGGCATTAGATTACTTTAATAATGCCCTGAAAAAACAGGAACAACTCCCCGAATCGGTCAAAAAACAGTTAAATCGCGAACACCGTAAGGTACAGGAGGAGATTAAATCCCTAGAAAACACAGCTAATCGTTGAAAAAAGCCTATTATCAGTTATCAGTTTTTGAAGGCAAGAGGCAGCCGTCAAGGGTGCATCTCACATTTGCAGGAATACCGACAATCAGGAATTGTCAGTGACTCTTAGATGATGACAAATGTATCAGCAGCTGCCTGTAAGCATCTCACCGAAAAGCTAATGCGCTCCGGGGTTTGGGGGGTAGAACCCCCCAAAAGCTGGGATTGAGTGATAAAATCGGAAGTAATGCCCGATTTTAGGCGAGAGTTTCGCCGTAAAAATCCCAATTGGTAGATTTACAAAAATGAGATGCACCCGCCGTCCAATTTTGCCAAAACAGAAAATCTCCTCTTATGGTATATAAAGTAAAGGATTATTAAGCTTCGCGGAAGTTTATTAATTAAAGTTCAAAATATATTGACAAAAAAATTGGCTTGTGGTAAGGAGCAGAATTTAGCCAAACCTCCTAGCTGATTTCTTGTCAAGGGTTCACCTAAGTGTAATTGGAGATTTCATGACGGCAACGACGGATAAATTGCATGGGGAGTTGATCACCTCGATCGAGCCAGACTTTAAACTGAAAGATATTATTAAAACCATTCCCAAAGAATATTTCCAGAAAGACCCAGTTAAAGCTTGGTTTGGAGTGATTACGAATATTTTGGCGGTCATTGCGGGTTATGCAATGCTAGTTTATTCTCCCTGGTATTTACTGCCTTTAGCTTGGATTTTCACTGGTACAGCTTTAACGGGATTTTTTGTGATCGCGCATGATTGCGGTCATCGGTCTTTTTCCAATCGACCCTGGGTTAATGATCTTGTCGGTCATATTTTCCTCTTACCGCTTATCTATCCCTTCCACTGCTGGCGTTTCCTGCACGATCGCCATCATACTAAAACTAACATGGTAACTATAGATAATGCTTGGGATCCGTGGGAATTAGAAGCTTTTAACTCGGCCAATCCCTTAGTGCGTCTCTTTTATCGCGGCATTCGCGGACGTTTCTGGTGGCTTGGTTCGATCGCCCACTGGGCTATTCTACACTTCAACATCGAACAATTCAAAGAGAACGAACGGGAAAAAGCGCGCTTTTCGATGATTGTCGTCCTAGTTTTTGCCGCTATTTTTTTCCCAACCCTAATTTTCTACACTGGTGTTTGGGGATTGGTTAAATTTTGGGTGGTACCTTGGTTTGTCTATCATTTTTGGATGAGTACCTTTACCCTTGTCCATCACACAGACCCCGATATTCAATTTTCCTATCCCGAAGACTGGAATCAAGCTTTAGCGCAACTAGAAGGGACAGTTCACTGTAGCTATCCCCGTTGGGTAGAAATTCTCTGTCACGATATTAATGTCCATATCCCCCATCATATCTCGACGGCGATTCCTTCCTATAACCTCCGCAAAGTTCACGCTAGTCTCAAAGAAAATTGGGGTAGTCACCTGAAAGAAACCGAGTTTTCTTGGGCATTAATGCAGCGAATCGTTGATTATTGCCATATTTTCGACTCCGAAACCGCCTACAAAACCTTTAAGGAAAGCCGCGGTTAAATCAGTGATCAGTGATCAGTTATCAGTTATCAGTGGGTAAGTTGTCAGTGATCAGATTTGAGTTTTAAGTGACAGTATTAAATAGGGTTTGCGGCAAAAAGTTTTTCTTGGGGGCAGGGTGTGGCCCCCCCAACCCCCCCGACATCGGGGGGGCAGGTGGGGTGTAGGGTTTTACCGATTTTCAGGTGGTCAACTACCTAATTTTCAGGGAAAAAGTACCTGAATTTTCCCCCTGATCACTCCCAGTCCTGGACTTTTTGATTGACAAAAAGTCTAAAAGTTTTACCCAACAAGGTTTTTAGATTTATTTCAGCAAACCCTAAATAGAAGTTTCCTATTACTGTTGACTGATCACTGAAGAAAGATTACCAGTAACTGCGTTTACCATTGGGCATAACTGTTAACCAATTGGTTTTTGCCAGGGCGATTTGTTCTTGAGTTACTTGGGCATCAGAGAGATTAGCCCCGCAAAGATTAGCATCTTTGAGATTAGCGTAGCGAAGATGGGCGCCGGTGAGATTAGCCCCGCGTAAATCGGCCTTTTCTAGGTCTGCATAACCGAGATAGGCATTATTTAAATTGGTACTTTTGAGAATAGCTTGACTGAGATTAGCCCGGCCCAGATCCGCATTGGACAGATTTGCCCCTTGTAAATTAGCTCCTGTTAATTTGGATTGACAGAAATTGACGCCCAAAAGTTTGGCTTTGGCCAGATTGAGATTTGGTAATTCCTCTTGGGCGAAATTGCGCCGGCCGTTATTGTAAGCATCGAGAATCGCTTTTTCATCTAAGCGGGGTTTTTTCTTCAGTAAGGTTAGCTCTGTGCTGCTGCGGGCTTGACTTTTAGTCAATACATTTGTATTAGACAGTGAAAAAGCCATCTGTCCCCCCAGCATATTATCTGGAGAGGCCTCTGGATTTTTATTTTTGGGACGAAATTTAGACTTGAGAGGGACAGAAACGGAGGAAGTGGCTATCGAACCTGAATCTTGTCGGGGGGGCTGGGAAGTAACCATTGGAGCGGCGATTAAACTTTGGGCTAGACTATCGGCATAAGCCGTCATGTCTAAAGCATCCATTACCTCTTGGGCGGATTTGTAGCGATGACGGACAGAGACTTCCAGCATTTTTTTCAGGACTTTAGCAAACTGGGGACTCACCTTGACTAATTTTTCCCAGAGTAATTCACCTGTATTAATATCAACTTCGATCGCTTTAGGAGATTTGCCCGTGAGTAGATAGAGACAGGTAGCTCCCACCGCGTAGATATCACTAGCGTAAACGGGACGCATGGCCATCTGTTCGGGGGGGGCAAAACCTTGGGTACCCACGGCAAAATTAGTGAAAGCGGTTTGAGAATCGGCATTGGCCATGACGCTATTAACTGGATTTTTGACAGCCCCGAAGTCAATCAGAACCAATTTTCGGTCTGTTTGCCGACGAACTAGGTTAGCGGGTTTGATATCCCGATGAATTACCTTTTGCTCGTGGACATATTTCAAAATCGGCAAGAGTTCACTTAAAAACTGTTTGACTCCCGCTTCGCTAAACGGTCCGCGTTTTTTGACCTCTTGGTGCAGGTTATGACCTTTAACGTATTCTTGAACTAGATAAAACTGTTGATTATCTTCAAAATAGTCCAATAATCGGGGAATCTGCGGATGAACTCCCAGTTTTGCCAAGGTGGCCGCTTCTCGATCAAAAAGTTCCCTCGCCATGCGAAAAACATTAGCATCTTGAGGGGGAGGTTGCAGTTGTTTGACCACACAGAGGGGCTTATCTGGTAGGGACAGATCCGATGAAACAAAAGTTGCCCCAAACCCACCTTTCCCCAAAATGCGTAGGGTTTGATAGCGGTCGTGCAGAAGAAGTTTTGAACCGCAACTCTCGCAGATTAACGCTGTCGGGGCGTTTTTCGGTTGAGTACAGTTGGGATTAAGGCAGTAGGTCATCTAGAATCACCAATTGACCGATCTTTTTTACTAACACACCTTAACAATGCACTTTAAGAGATTCTCCTCAAGGGGGGGTATCTCCCAAAGTCTAAAGCCAGAGGCCTCAGACAATCAAAGCGCCTGTAACGCCTTTTTTGTTTGACGCTCCCCGCTCTAAAAAGACGGGGATTCTTCGTTCATTGAGTCTCCGTTAGCAAGCAGGATTTCTCCAACCAACCAAGAGGGAATCTCTCCCGAAGCGTTTAAAGTTTGCGTGCGCCCCACGCTACTTAATCCCTTTTGCAAGATGTTTAAAGCGGCGTTTCTGTCTCGACAATCTGTATATCCACAATGAGGACAAACATGGGTTCGAGTAGATAGCGACTTTTGGACTTTTTGTCCACAATTAGAACAATTTTGAGACGTATTATGAGGTGAGACAGCTATAGTTAACTTGCCGTATTTGTCCCCAAAATACTCTAGCCATTGCCTAAAAACAGACCATCCTGCATCGGTTATCGACTTCGCTAAATGACGATTCTTGACCATGCCTTTGATATTCAAGTTTTCATAGGCGATTAAGTCGTTAGACTTAACTAAACGGAGTGCCACACTCTTGACAAACTCTTCTCGTTGCCTACTTACTCTTAAATGTTTCCGAGCATATCGCTTTCTAGCTTTGTGATAATTACGAGATTGTTTTTTACCCTTACGGTATTTCTTTGACTTTTTTTTATTTAATCGGTTTAGTTGTTTTTCAGCTTTTCGATAGTAGTTCGGACAATCAATTTGATGGCCTTCGCTATCTACTAAGAAAAACTTTAATCCCACATCAATCCCAGTGGCTTTCTGGGAAGGTGTTAAAGGCTTAACCGTGTCTCTGGGGTCTAATTTAATGCAGAACTGCACATAGTAACCATCGGCACGATTAAGGATTCTTACCCGTTTAATCTGGTCTGGTTGATAGTAATTAATATCTCTAGAACCAATCAACTTAAGAGTACCAATACCTTTTTTGTCTGTAAAGGTAATATGGCGTTTATCTTTTGATAGCTTCCATCCAGATACTTTATACTCAACAGAACGGGAATGTTTTTTAAACTTAGGGTAGTTTTTCTTTCCTTTAACTTTATTTTGGCAATTATCGTAAAACCGAGTAATTGCCCGCAAGGTTCTTTCTACGGCAGTCTGGCAAGCATGGGAGTTTAAATCATCAACAAATTTAAACTCTTTCCTTAATGCTGTGTTGTATCGAAATAACTCTGTTTTGCCAACACCCTGATTATCCATCCAATAACGCAGGACTTTATTCCGAACAAATTGGGTTGTCCGTATTGCCTCATTAATGGCTTCTATCTGATTAGGTTTTGGCTTAACCTTGTATTCTAGTACAAACATTTTGACATTGCTCGATCGAGTATCAACATCTTAACACAAAATTCCTTAAGTTGACAATACATATTTAAGCGGAGGGCGGGGCTTGTACCCAAATTTTCGGTCAACTAATGTTAGCTTTTCTTGACAATTAATCATCCCTCATCACTTTTTCACTTTTATCAAAGCGGCCCGGGCCTGTTCGCGGTCATCGAAAGGGATTTTTTCCGTCCCCAAAATTTGATAATCTTCGTGACCTTTACCGGCAATAATTACTCCGTCTCCCGGTTGCGCTGCTTGAATAGCGGTGTCAATGGCCAAAGCGCGATCGCTAATTACCTGCACGGTAATTTCTGGGGGAATGCCAGCGACGATATCCTGAAGGATTCGTTCGGGAGACTCTGTGCGGGGATTATCGGAGGTAACTATGGCTAAATCTGCTAATTCTGCGGCTATTTTACCCATTAACGGTCGTTTTGTCCGATCTCGATCGCCGCCACAACCAAAAACACAAATCATCCGACCAGAAATAAAGGGACGTGTTGCTTTTAAAACATTCTCTAAACTGTCGGGAGTATGGGCATAATCAACAATGACGCTGATATCTTGGTCGGGAGCGGTGCTAACCCGTTCCATCCGCCCCGGTACTCCTGAAAACTGGGGAATTTGAGCGATTACTGTCCCTAAATCTACACCACATTCTAACACTGCCGCCACCGCCGCTAAGAGGTTAGCTAGATTATATTGACCCACCAGAGGAGAAGCAAAGGCTATTTCTCCTTGGGGAGTCACCATCACCCCTTGAACTCCCGTGGGTTGATAGTGTAAATCTTTAGTATAAAAATCGGCACGAGCATCGGACACACTATAGGTTAAAACCTGTTGGGGAGACAGGGAGGCCGCTAAACGTTGACCATATTCATCATCAAGGTTAATAATCGCCTTACCTTGCAGATAATCGGGACTAAATAATTTAGCTTTAGCGGCGAAATAATCCTCCATGTCGAGGTGATAATCGAGATGGTCCCTGGTGAGATTGGTAAACACCGTCACGGGAAAAGTACAACCCTGTACCCGTCCCTGGGCCAGTGCATGGGAACTAACTTCCATGACGGCGATTTCATTGCCGGCGCTCACCGCTTTGGCTAAACTGGCTTGTAACTCGTTAGCGAAAGGGGTGGTATGATTAGCGGTTTCTTGGAATCCTTGCCAACGGGTGTAAAGAGTCCCGAATAAAGCGGTGGGAATCTCTGCTTGGCTGAGAAAATATTCAATTAAATGGGTGGTGGTGGTTTTGCCGTTGGTTCCCGTCACACCGATTAATTTTAGGGTAAGGGCCGGATAATGATAGAATTTAGCAGCGATCGCAGCAGCGGCAGTAACTAAATCTGCCACAACCATTACCGAAGCATCCTCCGGGGGGGGAAATTTAGCTGCGGCTGCCGGGGAGATAATCGCCGCTACGGCCCCGGTTTCCAAAGCGGAACGCCAAAATTCGCCCCCATCGACGCGAGTACCGGGTAAACCGATAAATAAATCTCCCGGTTGACAAGCATGGGAATTAGTAGAAATTCCTGTAATCTCGGTAATAGAAGCGATAGGAGAAGAAATCGGGGAAACCAGAGGGATAGTTGTTAAAAGTTCTTGTAGTTTCATAGTCAGGATTGAATCTAAGGATTGCTGCTTTTAGATTAGCCGATCATCGAAGAGGTTCCTAGTCCGAAATGGGAAGTGGGGGTGTGGGGAAGTGGGGTGTGGGGAAGTGGGGTAGTGGGGTAGTGGGGAAGTGGGGTAGTGGGGTAGTGGGGTAGTGGGGTAGTGGGGTAGTGGGGTAGTGGGGAAGCTGTCTCATCACCCTATCACCCTATCACCCTATCTCCTGCCTTTTGCCTTTTGCCGACCGGCTCCTGATATCTGCGATAAGCTAAAAAAAACAAGGCTATAGCTTGTCAACTATTGACGATTTTCTGCTGACTATTTTCGGGATATTTATATGCAATTCGTCGATTTTCTGGCTCTCATTCATCCTGTCCTAGGGATAGTGGTCGTTTTCCCTATTATCGGCCTCGTAGTTAACTTTGCTTGGCAAACCCGTCAACGTCGCTTAGAAACCAATGCGGGAAATAAAAGTAAAATTCCCCCAGTGGTCGGGCCAGAACATCTACGCTTAGGCCGCTGGTTAACGGGTACAGTGGTAGGGGTTAACCTGTTAGCACTAGCTTACTCGGTCGTTTACGGGTTTAATGGTTTTGTCGATCAACAAAAAGAGGGAAAATTAGACTCCTTTCAGGTCTTTTTTGTGATTTTGATGTTTTTTGTCACCATTGCCTCTTTGGTCTGTCTCTACCGCGCTAGACAAGGCCTCTGGCGCGGAATTTTTGCCACCTTGACTGGCATGGGTTTAATTATTATCGGTGCTCAGGATGGGGTCTGGCGACTCTCGGCCCAATGGTACTGGTCCCACTACTATATCGGCATGGCGGCATCATTACTGATGATTTTCTCTCTGGCCATTGTCGAAGATATCTATAAAGACCGTTCCCATCGTTGGCGCATCGCCCATACAATTCTCAATTGTATTGCTCTGGCTCTCTTTCTGGGACAAGCCATGACCGGTTCCAGGGATTTGCTGGAAATTCCCCTCAGTTGGCAAAAACCGGCAATTTATCGCTGTGATTTCGCCAATAAAACCTGTCCTGAACCGAAATCCTCAACCCCCCCCACCAACCCGATAAGTTAAACTTTTTTAGGGACTGGGAGAGGGTGAAGCAGTCGGGAAATAATCACACATAGATTCACCCGGAAGGGTATCGATGGGTTCCTCACACCAATTGGCAATCTGACCAAGTCGGGGAAATTGGGGTTTCAGGTCATAGATTAATTCAGTCCATTCTACCCCTTGGGTAACAGCTACAGCACCGCTACTTGAGAGACAGCCTGAAATTTGGCCCCAATTTTTACCCCAGGCAGCACCGATAAAAGTACCATTATCGGTTTTACCGAGGGAATAGTCAGGAGCAAAGATAAACGCTTGTAGTGTTTGGTTTCCTTTCAGACAAATTTGCGGATTGGCGGAACCTAATCCATTATCGGCATAAATCTGTAGATTGCCCGGTTTACAGCCAGTCACACTACCACAATCGTGTTCGATCGCACCGTTAATGTTACCTTTAACATAGAAAACTACCCGGTCCCCCGCAGTAATGGTAATCTTCTCGCCATCATCCAAGTCGATATCATCAAAGATATACTCGTACACTCCGCTGGGAGATGCTGTGTCTCCCGTTCTGGGAAAAGTTTCAGAACTGGTAAGGTCTCCTAGGCTTGGAATACCGGTGGGAGTCTCCGGTAAATTGGGGAAAAACACACCGACAACTTGTGCTTTGTAGGGGGGGGTTCCAGTGCTGGGCGTTGGAATCTTATCCTGCTTAATATCACATTCTGGCCACGCCACAACCTCCACCACATCCCCTTCAAATTTAGCACCATCGTCCGCCGTTCCCTCACTTATCCATAAAGCTGGGACCGTGGTGCGGTTAAATGCGTGGTGAGGGGCATCAAGAATAGGGATAGTTACCACCACGCGGTTACGGGAGGCGGCATTATCGTCACTATCTCTATCGATAGTAATGTTAGTTATGTCTGTTGCGGCACTTTTGCGGGAAAGTCCTTCGAGGGTGAGAACTCCCATGCCAGTATCAATACGATAATTGTATTCAACCACGCGATAATAACTATTATTACCGAGATCAACCCATTTATCTGCGCTCAAATCTCTTAATTCATTGATTTTTTTCTTCAAGGTAACAGCATCGTTGGGATTACTACAGGAGGGGGCGGCGTCGACTAATTTTTTTAAATGTTTTTGTAAATCGGTGGGATCAGTATCCACATCATATCTGGCGTTCTGCCAACAATCGCCGGAAGTACAATTCCTATCAACCGTCGCCATAACTCGAACACTATTGAGTAGATCCTGCACGCGAGCCAGCCCCACTTCGGAACTTGTTAAACTATCAGCCCGGGCTTTTTGGGCAATTACTTTCGATTGGTCCCCTTGGGCGCGCATGATCATAGTCATTCCTGTCACCATCAGGATAAGTCCAATTAACACGGCAAGAGGCAAGGCAAACCCTTTTTCCTTATTAGCCATCAGGTGAAGACATAAACGATTGTTCATAAGCCAGTTCATCTAAGAATGGTTACTTCTATTATAATAATAAATAGCTGGTTATAATTAAATTGAAGATGGATTTTGGGTTCGATCCCCCCTGCCCCCCTTGATAAGGGGGTGCAGCTCCCCCCTTATTAAGCGGGGTATCTGACAGTTTTTAACACCTAACTACTGATCAAGTTTTGCTCAAGTGACAACTGTGATAATACAGGAATAGCCATGTGAGTAAAATCACAGACAAAAGCCAGTTGATAGGATAATCAGCCAGTAATTTTTCGATAAGTAGGTAGGCGTTAAAAATTATCAGACACCCCCCTTATCAAGGGGGGACTAAGGGGGGATCGGCACCCCCCTTATCAAGCGGGGCAGGGGGGATCGGCACCACCCTTATCAAGGGGGGACTAAGGGGGGATCGAACCTAAAATCCATTTTAAATTTAACTATAACCAGCTACTTAAGTATTTTCGATTTTTGACGTAACTAAAGGGCTGTTTTTCGATGCAAAAATGCCCGACAAATTAAGCCTATACCCCGAAAAAAGCTGATAATTAACAACCAAAGGGATTGTAATTCTCCTGCCGTATTTTTCACTGGCCAGCGCTGGGGACGACAGAATAAAAAAGTAATTAGTTTTCTCTGGTCTGATAGGGTAAGTGGCTGGAATTTAAGGGTTGCTTGCCAGATTTTTCCTCGTTTTTCTAGATTGACTAGATGAGACGATAGGCGCAAATCTTCGCCTAAAATATCTAGGAGTAATTTTTCTGAGTAGATGGGTTCCCTCAGGTGAATTTCTGCTCCTATTTCTGAAAGTTTTTTCAGATTGCCCTGCATAATTATATCCGATTCTGTTATCAAGTTAACAGGATATTCTAGCAATTGGTATTGAGTTTCTAGGGTGAGGGGAGCTTCCAATAAAGCCACTAAAGCAGTCATGATAATAACCACGTTATATATAGCCAAAATCAAGCCAAAATTTAGGGGACTTGCTTGATAATTGTGATGGCGTAAATTAAAGAAAATACTAATTAAGGTAATGGTGAGAAAAAACAGTAATGGGTAGGATAAACGCCAATTATATTGATAATTTTTACGAGCAATTCCCTTCGGTGTCACCTGAAATCCTTTGTCAAAGGGTTTCCAAAGAACATGGAGAACTGTTAGGGATGTAGGTACACAAATAATCATCGATAGTACCTCAGAAAAAATAATGGAGCGCGAGCGAGAATTTAACCAGTGATAAGTGGCTAACTGCAGCATCATGTAGGGTAAAAATATATAGATTGTCTCATGGATGGTAATGTTCAAAGGTACGATATAACCAAAGGTATAAAGGAGAGGAATAAGGAGAGAAAATAAACGAGCTAAGGGAGAAAACCAAGATAATATTCCTTCTAAGTGTGCCAATCTTTGTGGTAGAGTTAGTCCCGCAATTTTTAGGGGATTAGCTTTGATAAAAAAGGCCTGTAAAGTTCCCCTTGCCCAGCGCAATCTTTGCCGTAAATAAGCTGATAAACTTTCGGCAGATAAACCAGCGCTGAGTTTTTCATTTAAGTAAATAACTTCATAACCTTTGGCAGAGATAGCAATCCCAGTGAAATAGTCTTCACTAATAGATTCTATATTAAAGTAGCCCACTTCTTCTAAGGCCTTTCTTCTGACAATAAAAGAAGTACCAGCACAGACAGGACTACCCACCCCATCTTTAGCTGGTTCGATATGACGATAAAATAATTCTTCGTCGGGAGTAACGATATTTTCTAAACCTAAGTTATAGGCGATAGGATCGGCATTATAAAAGCTTTGAGGCGTTTGCACTAAGGCAATTTTTTGGTTTTGAAACCAGCCAACAGTTCTTTCTAGAAAATTCCGACAAGGGATAAAATCTGCGTCAAAAACTACCACTAATTCCCCTTGAGTTTGTCTGAGAGCATGGTTTAAATTGCCTGCTTTAGCATTTTTTTTATCCTCACGAGTCAGATAATTACAATTTAATTTTTCTGCTAATTCATAAATTTCTGACCTCTGGGTATCATCGAGAATATAAATATTTTTATGAGGATAATTAAGGGCTTGACAACCGATAATAGTTCTTTTTAAGATAAAGGCTGGCTCATTATAGGTGGGAATCAGAATATCTACCGTGGGCAAATACTGTTTATTGATCACTGCTTGGCTATAAAAATCAGCTTCTTGGCTTCTATCTTTCGTGGTTAAGACTAAAACTAACTGAATTATGCTACCACTTAAAACTATCATCTCAATGCCTAAAAGCAGTAAACTAAAAAAGCCATTGAGAGGGGTGGAAAGATTTAAGGTTTCCAGAATCCTCCAGAGTAGATAGCGCAGGGTGATAGCGAGAGTGATAGAAATAATGACTAATCTTGACCAAACTTGCGGACGCGGAGACAAGAAAATGATTAACTGCGTAAAAATTAGCAGGATAACCGTGGGTAATAATAATTGATAGCTATGAGCAACCGTGGGAACTTTAATCCAAGCAAATGGATTAAAAAAATCTTCTACTAAGCCAAGTATTAATCGATCAATATTGTGTTCTGGCCAACATAATGATAAACTGACCATCATTAGCCCGCCGATCACTGCTAACATAATTAAAATAACTGATATTATCGCTAAAATCGACTTGAATACGGAGTAATATGCTGGTTTTTGAGGGAACGGAAAAATCGATTCTTGGTTAGACATAAATCCCCTTCTGAGTAAATAAATCTAACTACATTTTACAATTCTTAACAAAAACCTGTGCATTTTTGGCAATGACAGGAGCGCTCTCCACCAAAATGCTACATTTTGTATCAAGCCGAAGATGAAACTGGCAAGAAAAAGTGTAGAAATAGTATACTTCGGTTAACCGTGAGGAAAAATTAATCTATGATAGCCGTCAAAATCGCCGTTGTTAGCGCTCTCGTTTTAGTTGTGGTCAAATTCGTCGCTTCTGCTCTAGGCAAAGGCAATATACCCCTGCTTAATCAGGCTGTCACCGTGATTTTAAGCCTTTTTATCGGTTTTGAGTTGATTCAACTAGGACAAGCGGTGATTGAAAAGATTAATTAAGGGCTAAACGGGCCAGATAGAAGCTAGTAATAGTTTTAGCATCGATCGATTCTCCCCGTGCGATCGCCGATTCCATTTCCTCAAAACTCATCAAAACCACTTCTAGATCTTCATCGACATCTTGAGCGGGGGGCAAGCTTAATTTTTCCAGATCCTGGGCTAGAAAAGCATAGATGTATTCATCGGAATAACCGGGTGCCAGGGCAAATTTACCCAAAGATTGCCAATTGTGCGCCCGATAGCCCGCTTCTTCCTCTAATTCTCGTTTTACCGTCGTAGCAGGGTCTTCTCCTTCATCAATCGTTCCGGCGGGAAATTCCAGAATTCGAGCTTGCAAACTAAATCGATACTGACGTACTAAAACCAATTGACCTTCCTTGGTGATTGGAACTGCTAAAGCACCCCCCGGATGACGGACACATTCCCATTCTCCCTCGACACCGTTAGGTAAACGCAGTTTCGAGACTTCAAATTGAAAGACGCGACCTTGATAAAAAAGACGTTGTTGGAGAAATTGAGGCGGTTCAGACATAGAAAATTTTCAACTAGGACTTTAAGAATTAATATCAAGAAATGTTGCTTTTGTCACCGGTGTTTCAGGTTATAATGGGAAATGCTGTCTTTACAGGTTAAATCTTTTTCGAGAAACCCCATGGCAAAAAAATCGATGGTAGAACGCGAGAAAAAACGCGCTCGTCTCAGACAAAAATACGAAGCTAAAAGAGCGGAACTAAAAGAACAATTCCGCACCGCCGAGGATTTTGAAGAAAAACTGGCAATTCACCAAAAATTACAGGAATTACCCCGCAATAGCGCTCCCAGTCGTCACCGCAACCGTTGTTTAACGACCGGCAGACCGAGAGGATACTATCGCGATTTTGGTTTATCCCGCAACGTTTTACGGGAATGGGCCCACCAAGGTCTTTTACCCGGTGTGGTCAAGTCTAGCTGGTAGTCAGAAACAATATCTAGGGAAAATACCGTGATAGAGGCGTGGTTTTTGCGTCTCTATTGCCGTTTTTAGGCAATTTTAGCGATAAAAAAACCCTCGATCGAGCGATCGAGAGTTAACCATGAACAAAAAATTCACCTAGACTACAGTAGCAGCCTTACGGGCAGCGGCGGCCTCATCGGGATGAATACCGAGACGGGTGAGATTGAGACGACCTTTACTATCGATCTCCCGTACCTTGACTAACACCTCATCCCCCACGGCCACTTCATCCTCGACCTTGCCGACACGTCCCTCGGCCAATTGGGAAATATGGATCATTCCCTCTTTTCCTGGCAAAACTTCCACAAAAGCGCCGATTTGGATAATGCGAGTCACGCGACCGAGATAAACCTCACCCTCATTGAGTTTGCGGGTCATATTGTAGATCAGTCGTTTAGCTTTTTCGGCCTGTTCCCCATCGGTGGAGGAAATGGTGACAGTACCATCGTCATCGATATCGATTTTCGTGCCAGTCTGTTCAGTAATCCCTTTAACCGTCTTACCACCCGGCCCGATTACTAACCCGATCAGATCTGGATCGATCTTGATCGTCAATAACCGGGGTGCGTGGGGAGATAATTCCGTGCGCGGTTTTTCTAGGGTCGCTAACATCTTCTCTAGGATATGTTTGCGGGCCGGTAAAGCTTGTTTGATCGCGTTGGCCACCACTTCCATGCTTAAACCGGGGATTTTCATATCCATCTGGAGAGCGGTGATGCCGGAATCAGTGCCAGCCACCTTAAAGTCCATATCTCCCAGAAAATCCTCGATACCCTGGATATCGGTCAAAATCCGCACTTCTTCCCCTTCTTTAATTAAACCCATGGCCGCACCGCTAACGGGTTTTTTCAGGGGAACACCGGCATCCATCAGCGCCAGGGTGGAACCGCACACGGAACCCATGGAGGTGGAACCATTAGAAGAGAGGACTTCCGACACTACCCGCAGCACATAGGGAAATTCCTCCTGTGGGGGAAGGACAGGTACGATCGCTCTTTCCGCTAAAGCACCGTGACCAATTTCTCGACGGCCGGGAGAACGCATGGGACGGGTTTCACCGACGGAAAAGGGTGGAAAATTGTAGTGATGAAGATAGCGCTTTTCATCTTCGGGATGGAGATCGTCCCCTAAATCCTGAGCATCACCGGGGGTGCCAAGGGTGGCGATCGAAAGCACTTGGGTTAAACCGCGATTAAACAGGCCGCTACCATGAACCCGACGGGGTAAAACTCCCACCCGGCAAGAAATCGGGCGTACTTCGTCCAGTTGGCGACCATCAACCCGCACCCCATCCTCAATAATTTGGGCGCGCATCAGTTTTTTGGTCAGATCCTTGAAGAGATTACCGATTAACTTGGGTTCTTCCAGCGTTGGAGCTTTTAAGGGATCTTCATCGGGGAGAGCGGTTATAGTTTCCTTGAGCCGATTTTCGATCGCCGCTAATTTCTCATCCCGTTCGGTTTTGCTGAGGGTAAACTGAGAGAGAATCTGTTTAATTTCCTCTTTAGCTTGTTCTTTCAGGAAATTATGCACGGTTTCGTTTACTGCCGGCGCTTCTCGGGTGACGAGGGGAATACCCAACTGATCGATCAATTCCCGTTGAGCGGTGATCAGGTCGCGGACCGCTTCATAGCCAAAATCGATCGCCTCAATAATATCCCGTTCTGGTAACTGATTAGCTCCCGCTTCGATCATCACCACCCCTTCAGGACTACCGGCCACCACTAAATCCAATTCTCCGTTATGGATTTCCTTGTAGGTGGGATTGATGATAAATTCATCCCCTAGTAAACCGACGCGCACCGCTGCCATCGGCCCTTGGAAGGGAATACCTGCCAACAAAACCGCCACGGAAGCCCCGGTAACGGCCAAAACATCCGGGGGTACTTCCTCGTCCATGGAGAGGGTCGTAGCGACCACCTGAATATCATCCCGTAGCCAACTGGGGAATAGAGGCCGCAGGGGGCGATCGATCAAACGACCGGTCAGAATTGCTTTTTCCGGGGGACGACCTTCACGACGCAAAAATCCTCCCGGGATGCGCCCGGCGGCGTATAATCTCTCTTCGTAGTCAACGGTCAAGGGCAGGAAATCTACTCCTTCTCTGGCTTTGGCTGTGGTTGCTGTCACTAAAACCGCCGTTTCTCCCGATTGGATCAGAACACTACCGCCAGCTTGGGGGGCTAAAAGCCCTATTTTTAGTCGAATATCCCTGCCATCAAAGGATATTGACTTGTCAAACTCTTCCATGTAAAGCTATATTCCTTTCTTTCACTTTTCTCTGTGCTGTGGCAATCCTAGCATTTTTTGTCCCCCTTTCTGCCAGGTTTAGTATTCAGTGATCAGTTATCAGTGATCAGTTATCAGTGATCAGAGTTGAGTTTTCAGTTGGCTGATTACTCTTTACCGTTTACCGATCACAGCAAAAAAGCTCCCCACTTCCCCAATCCCCCAATCCCCCAATCCCCCACTTTTAAACAGGATTTAACATTAGAGTTCTTGCATAATTAATTTTTGAGAGGGCAAAAATGAGAAAAATAAGCATAAAATTGCATAAAATAACCAAATAGAGCATTTAATTGATTAATGCTCATTCTTAATTCTCCTGACTACTGACT